>CAYTDY010000004.1:0-27397 GCA_964436665.1 uncultured Desulfobacteraceae bacterium | reverse complement strand
CCGTAGCCAAGCCCCTGATGACAACGGTAGCTGCTTGAGTGCCTGTATTTCCCCCCATTGCCATTATTACTGGTATAAAGAATGATAGGGCAAGTATTTTCTCTAAAGAACCATGAAAATGATTTATTACTATAGCTGACAGAAGCCCTCCCAGGAGGCCTAAAAGTAGCCATGGAAGACGTGCCCTGGAGATCTTCAAGGCCGATTCTTCAGCGATTTCCTGATCTATAACGCCTGCCATCAGAGAAATATCCTCATTGGCCTCCTCTTCTATAACAGCAATAATGTCGTCGTTCGTAATTCTCCCCACAAGTTTGTGCTGGTCATTAACAACCGGTATGTTGACAAGATCATATTGTTTAACGATTCTGGCCACATCTTCCTGATCAGTATCTACATCTACACTCATGACATCGGGGTTCATTATATCTTTAATCTTTCGATCTTGTGGCTCAAGGACAAGATCTTTCATGGAGACAACCCCTACCAGTTTACCAAAGTCATCTACAACCCAAACATAATATAGGTTCTCAACCTCTTCCCTCTTTGTCCTAATGTGTTCTATTGTTTCTCCAATTGTAGAGCTACCGTTCACAGAAACAAATTCCAGGGCCATTATGCCGCCAGCCGTGTCTGTTTTATAGCTGAGTAGTTTCTGTAACTCTTCAGATACCTCAGGCTGAACCAGGCCTATTATTTTTTGAGCCTTTTCTCTTGGAAGATAATTGGCGATATCTGTGGCATCATCTGAATTAAGTTCATTTAAAATGTGGGCAATTGTCTGGTCATCAAGTTGATTAGTAAGGCTTTCCTGTATAGGGGGAGATATCTCTTTCAGGACTTCGCCTGCCCTTTCAGGAGTAAGAAGCTCAAACACACTGAGCCTTTCATCGCTCTCCAGGTGTTCTATTAAATCCGCCAGATCTGCTGGATGTGGCTCGGCTATTAACTGTTCCAGGTCTGGATAGGCCTTTTCCTCGATAGCATTCTTTATTTTATCAAGGATAATTTTATAGTCAGCTTGGGTCATTTTAAATCCTTGAGCTGGTTACTGGATACTCATTGCTAATTAAACCCTCAATTTACAATCCGCAATCCCTGAATCTCTAAATTCCTAAATAAGGTTTTGGTAGTTGCCTCGATATCTTTTAGTGCATCTTAATGCCTTATTGTTTGTTCTTTAGGGAGATTATTTCAGCAACTTTCCTTCCGGAAAGAATCATCCCTCCGAATATAGGGCCCATGCGAGGGCCGCCGAATACATTATTAGCTGCCATTCCGACGACATAAAGGCCGGGGAATACTTCTTTGGTATTGGCTACTGTGAATTGCTCTCCCTCATTAGCCCAGAGTGACATCTCACCCACTACACCACCTGTTCTTGTATTTAGTTTAGCATCTATCTTTTTGGTGATAATATTGCATATTTCTGCAGGATGACCTGTTCCATCCACTACATAAGATGCCATTATGCTGAGTGGATCCACAGAAAGACCGAGGTGCTCCACAGGTGACCAGTTTAACACAAGGCCTGATACCCTTTTCTTTCCCTCTTCCTCCCTGAAAAGGACATCTATTACCTTAACAAGGTTGAAGATAATTGTCCCTTTTTGGATACATCTGGAAATGATGGTTGATATTGCCTCAACCGTATCTATTGTATAGTATCCGTCACCCTTATCTTTAAAGCCTATTCCAATTTCCTTGATAACAGGAAGGGCGTCTGACTGGATAACGCCCTCATTAAACATCATGCCACCACTCCACATACCTCCACCAGGGGCAAGTTTTGACTCAAATATAACTGCCTTTAGCCCTGCCTTGGCAAGATAATAACCGGCTATTAAATTGGAAGGGCCTGCTCCCACAAGGGCCACATCAACCTTTAAAGATCCAAGGAACTTTTCCAAATATGACTCAATAATAGATTTGGAAATAGTAAGATCATCTATTTTCATTTTTCCTCTCCAAGAGAAATTTTAATCCCTTCAGACTATTTCTGGGTATGGGAAATCCCGTTACCTCTAAATCACTAAACAAAGCCGGCCTTTAAAAGGGACCGGCTTATGGGTTAATATTAACTTAGATTGTTAATTTTATTGCCGGATCAATATTTTTCGAATCTGCTCCTTGATAAATAAAGATCGCTCTTTATCACCCAGATGACCAACTCTAATAACCACTTTCGTTGTGTCGGTTGATTTATATTCAAGAGTTACTGTAACAGGGGTGTTATCGGACTGCCTGGCTATTACTTGACCATGGGCAAGGTCTTGTTTTGTGCTTTCAATCTTAAATTCCATTTTTTTAAGGGCTGTAAGTGTAGCCTCCCAGACTTTAAGATAAGGGCCCTTATAATACACGGTAAGACCACCTTTATAATATTTATATCCTCCTACACCCGCAGCCCCGCCAACCACAAAGAAGCCAAAAGGGGTGCAGCTTATTAGGAGCAGAAGCAGAGCCAGAGAAAAATATATACCTTTTAGCGTTTTCATATTACCCTTCAATATAAAATTAAGATAGAGTCGAATTTATTAACATGATTTGGCAAAATAGAATACCCTTTTTGGGCAACAAGTCAATAAAATATTGACATTGACTCGATAAGTTATATTTGATATTCAACATTGGGAGTGCCTAAAATTATAAATGCCTAAAGTGCCTAAAGTTAAGGAAGTAAATCATTTTAACTTTAGCCCACCTTAAACCTTAGTCACTTATAATATTTACTATTAGTTGTTCGATACCTTAATACCCAGAGATAAATCATGGATTACAAAAAAACACTTAGTCTTCCAACTACTGATTTCCCCATGAAGGCGAACCTTGTCAAAAAAGAGCCTGAAATATT
The DNA here is from genome assembly GCA_964436665.1 of uncultured Desulfobacteraceae bacterium. Classification (GTDB taxonomy): domain Bacteria; phylum Desulfobacterota; class DSM-4660; order Desulfatiglandales; family B25-G16; genus CAYTDY01. The sequence continues at coordinate 24,543 of CAYTDY010000004.1, read as the reverse complement.
AAAGAAATGGGAAAAAGAGAATCTTTATTCAGTAATAAGGAACACATCTAAGGGAAGGCCCGCCTATATTCTGCACGATGGCCCGCCTTATGCTAATGGCAATATCCATATGGGGACTGCCTTTAATAAGATTTTAAAGGATATAATTATTAAGTCAAAGCAGATGGATGGATATGATGTTCCTTATGTGCCTGGATGGGACTGTCATGGGCTGCCCATAGAATGGCAGGTAGACCATGAACTTGGAGATAAAAAGCTGGAGATGACCCAGTCAGAGGTCAGAAAAAGGTGCCGCCAGTTTGCTGATCGTTTCATAAAGATTCAGAGGAATGAATTTAAGAGACTTGGGATCTTAGGTGAGTGGGAAAAGCCTTACCTGACAATGAACTATAAATATGAGGCCACTATTGTCAGAGAGTTTGGCAAGTTTGCGCTTAACGGGAGCCTTATTAAAAGCAAGAAGCCTGTCTACTGGTGTAATTCCTGTGGCACTGCTTTGGCAGAAGCGGAGGTTGAATACGAGGATGATACATCTCCGTCTATTTATGTAAAATTTCCAATGATTTCCGATCTAACGGCGGACCACCCATCCCTTGCTGGCAAAGATATTTTCATGGCTATATGGACTACAACCCCTTGGACTATTCCGGCTAATCTAGCTGTAGCCCTCCATCCTGATTTGATATATGTAGCTGTTGATACACCAAAGCATGGTGTTTTAATATTGGCTGAAGGCCTTTTGGAGTTTTTTTTGAGCAAAGTGGGAATCAAGGAGTATACTCTTCTGGCCCAGTTCAATGCCCGTGAGTTAGAAGGTCTCAAGGCTAAGCATCCCATTTATGATAGAGAGTCAGTAATAATTCTGGCCGATTACGTTACCCTGGATGTGGGGACTGGCTGTGTTCACACTGCACCCGGCCATGGACAGGAGGACTACGAGAGCGGGTTACAATACAATCTTGACATATATTCCCCGGTTGACGGTAAGGGGAGGTTTACAGCGGATGTGGAATTTTTTGCTGGTCAGGAGGTCTTTGAGGCCGATAGAAAAGTTATACAAAAATTGAGTGAATTGGGGGCATTGATTAAAGAAGAACCGATTACACATTCCTACCCCCACTGCTGGAGATGTAAAAACCCTGTTATATTTAGGGCTACAGAGCAATGGTTTATATCAATGGACAAGGTTGGCTTGAGGGAAAAATCTCTAAAGGCAATAAAGGGTGTAGAGTGGATACCAAATTGGGGAGAGGAAAGGATCTATAACCTAGTTGAAAATCGACCTGATTGGTGTATCTCCAGGCAGCGCTCATGGGGTGTGCCGATAACTATTTTTTACTGTCTCAAATGCGGCAACCACCTTATCAGCCAGGAGATAGTTGATTATATAGCGCAACTTGTTGAGAAACGTGGCACCGATGTCTGGTTTGACCTGCCTGCTAATGAGCTTTTGCCAAAAGGGACATCCTGCCCACTATGTCATGGGGATGAATTCAGAAAGGAAACAGATATCCTGGATGTCTGGTTTGACTCTGGTGTAAGTTTTACCGTTCTTGAGCGCAGAGCAGACTACCTGAAATATCCTGCAGATTTATATTTGGAGGGAAGTGATCAGCATAGAGGATGGTTCCACAGCTCTCTTTTATGTTCAGTAGGGACAAGGGGGAAGGCTCCATTTAAATCTGTATTGACACATGGGTTTGTGGTTGACGGAAGCGGAAGGAAAATGTCCAAATCAAGGGGTAATGTCATCTCCCCAGAAGAGGTCATCAATAGATATGGTGCTGAGATATTAAGGCTATGGGTGGCTTCCGAGGACTACAGGGGTGACATAAGACTTTCTCAAGAAATTTTAGACAGACTGACAGAGGCTTATAGGCGCCTTAGAAATACCTTCAGATATTTGCTTGGCAACCTTTATGATTTTAATCCCTTAGAAGACAGCATCCCTTATCAGGATTTATTTGAGCTTGATAGATGGGCCCTTCACCAGCTTCAAGAATTAACGGAAAAAGTAATCAAGGCCTACAGAAGATTTGAATTTCACTCTATATACCAGGACATCTATAATTTCTCTGCACTTACCCTCTCTTCCTTTTACCTGGACGTATTGAAAGACAGGCTCTATACCTCGCCTGTCAATTCAAAAGAGAGGAGGTCAGCCCAGACAGTCTTAAATGAGATCTTAGAGGTCCTCATTAGGCTTATGGCCCCTATTATCCCCTTTACTGCTGATGAGGCATGGGAATATGTTTCCAATAAAAAGAGGCCGACCAGTGTCCATGTAGATTTATTCATGCCTGTTAGAGAGGAATTCAAGGATAGCTCATTGATAGAGCGCTGGGAGTTGCTGTTGAATGTCCGAAAGGAGGTTACCAAGGCCCTGGAGTTGGCTAGAAAGGATAAGATCATTGGGCATTCCCTGGATGCAGCAGTAAGCTTGGTCCTTCCCCAGATTCTCTTAAAAGGATTAGAAGGTTGTAGGGATGAATTGAAGTCTGTCTGTATTGTCTCGGCCGTTGAATTTGTGGATGATGGAAAGATTGAGGGAGGCTATGAGAGCCAGGAATATCCTGGTTTAATAATTGAGGTTTTACCCTCATCTTTCCCTAAATGCGAGAGGTGCTGGATCCATGATTCTACGGTAGGGCATGATGAAGAGCACCCTGCCTTATGCAAACGATGTGTGCAGGTTATTAAATTAAGTGCCTAAAATGCCTAAAGTACTTAAAGTGTCTAAAGTACTAACTTACGCATGCTTCAGGACTCCAAATATTTGATGCTTGATAATTGCTAATTTTTTAAGCGTTCACCGTTGGCAGTTCACCGTTCACCGATAAGTCAATAGTTGCAATGAACCGCTTAAATAGACATATCCATCAACAGTCCAAACAATGGGTTGCTATAGAGGAATATCTTCCCTTTCGGACAACGGATAACGGTTAACCGTGAACAGTTGCTAATTTTTAATTGGTAATTTTTAATTGAGAAGAGATTATCTCTTGTTTATTGGGCCAGCTCTGATTATTTTGTTCCTCGATCAGATTTCCAAGTGGCTGGCTATCAATCATTTAGAACCGCATCAGATCCTCTCTGTAATCTCCGGATTTTTCAATTTAGTTTTAGTTAAAAACAGGGGGATGGCCTTTGGTATTTTTAACCAAACCGGGTCTGGATTTTTCTGCTATTTTTTATTAGCAACAACAATAGCTGCTATAGGTGTAATACTTTTCTTTTTTTACTGGATAAAGGTGAATCAAAAGTGGTTAACTATAGGGCTTTCCCTTATCCTCGGAGGCGCTATTGGCAACCTTGTAGATAGGGTAAGATTTGGTTATGTGATAGATTTTTTGGATTTTTTTTTAAAAGACTTTCACTGGCCTGCATTTAACGTGGCCGACTCTGCAGTCACCGTAGGCGTCTTCTGGCTTTTAATCAATATCATTAAAGGAAGGAATATAATAAATGGAAGTGTCAAATGAAATTTGGCATTTGACATTGTCAAGATATGCTGCCGATTAAAAATCATTTTAAGGTCTATATAAACCCAAACAAAAGAGGAGTAAATAATGGCTAAAAAGGTTGGTGTATTATTGTCTGGATGTGGTGTCTTTGATGGTGCTGAGATACATGAATCGGTCATTACTCTGCTGGCTCTGGATCGGGCAGGCGTTGAAACCGTATGCATGGCACCAAACATGGAACAATACCACGTGATTAACCACCTAACCCAGGAAGTGGTGGATGAGAAGAGGAACGTTTTGGTAGAGTCCGCAAGAATTGCCAGGGGTGAGATTGAGGATTTAAAAGATGTTCATGCCTCAGACCTTGATGCCTTGATTATTCCGGGAGGTTTTGGTGCGGCCAAGAATCTAAGCGATTTCGCAGTCAAAGGCACGGATGTTACTATAAACCCGGAGGTTCAACGGATTCTTCAAGAGATGATCTCCGCAGGCAAACCAATAGGTGCCCTTTGCATTGCCCCTGCTACCTTGACAAAGGCCCTTTCGGACAGAAACCCTGAGGTGACTATTGGAGACGATCAGGCTACAGCTAGTGCAATAGAGGCTATGGGCGGTAAACACAAGATCTGCAAAGTAGACATGATTTGCGTGGATGAAAAAAACAAAATCGTTACTACCCCAGCCTATATGCTTGGACCTGGGATCAAGGATGTAGCCTCTGGCATCGAGCTATTGGTAGAGAAGGTAGTAGAAATGGCTTAAGAAAGCAGATGTTCATTGCCGATTCTTATCCTGGTAAGACCGGCTTCTCTGGCTGCTTCACGGCATTCTTCGGCATGTACCCTGGTTGTTTTTGGAAGATCCCTCATGAAAAAATGGGGATAAAAACCTAACAAGGCATAAGGGATATCAGGGTTGCATCTATAGATAAAAGAGGCGATTTGATAAACCTCTTCCCTGTCTATATATCCGGGTACAAGCAGGGTGCTGGCTACAAGCAGGGGCAACTCCGGCCTTTTATGAATATTCTGGGCGATTATTTTAAAATTAGCCAATGTTCTTTTGTTGCTAACCCCGCACATGGCAAGGTGAAGGTTTTCTGTCCATGCCTTGAGATCAAATTTAATACAGCCTCCGGACCTTAAAGAGATATCGATCATCCGGGAAAGCAGGTCTGGATTCATGGAACCATTTGTCTCCCAGCAAATCCTTAGGATTCTTTCCTGGTTTTCTTGAATTGCCTTTTTGGACACATTTATGGAATGAATTAGATGAGGAGTGGGATCTCCACCAAAATAACAGATGCAGGAGGTTTTATTATCTACGGCCCTGGCAAGCTCAGATACCCGAACCCTGTTCCCCATGCTAACCCTCTCCCTGAAATGCCAGTTCTGGCAAAATAAACAGTTGAAAGAGCATCCATTATAGAAAACCGCAAGGTTTTTGTAACCATGTTCAGGGCCCTGTCTGTAGGAATGTTTAGGGTAGCCTATGCCTGTGCCCCCTGGACAGACCCAATCGGCCACACAGTTGGTTGGCAGGGGATCGTAATGCCAATCCACATTAGCATCTTTTGCCCCACCTTTTATCTTGCCCCCGGCAACAGACCTAATTCCGCAGTATCCAATACCGCCTTCGGCAATCTGGCATGAATTAGTGCAGAGCTTGCAGGTAATACCTTCTGGGTCTCGCGGTGGGGAGCCAGGAAGACCAAATGGAATACGAGATTTTCGGTGAACCTCAAGAATGTGGTCGATCATGCCGTCAAAGCCAGCTCTCAGGCATGTTAAACAGATCCCAATCGTCTTTGAAATAAGCGGTGAGGAAGTACCACAGTGAATACAAACACCCATCTTTTTACCTCTTTTTATCTCTCACAGGGCTCCCAGAGCCTCAGAGTTTTTGAGCTGAATCTTTTAAAGGAGGATTCAGCTCAAACTGCCATCCCGTTATCACGGGATATGTAGATACCATAAATCTTTATGTGACTGATAACATTGCACAGATAAAAATAATCTCTGTGTTCTCTGAGAACTCGAACGATCCCGATAAATCGGGAGAGTGGGCGAGAGATATTTGTCATCTGACACTCTATAGGTGTATTGTTACGAGGACCCTAAAATCTCTTTCAGTCTCTTTGCATTTTTAATTGCATATCCGCCATAATCATTATCAAAATAAAGGTAGGTATCCTTTGACCAATCCCTGATTTTTTGGGCATATGCTTGGAGTTCTTCCTCAGAGTAGTCCGAGGCATAGAGTTTTTTGGAACCGTGCAGCCTGATATACATGAATGTGGCTGTATCTTCCTCGATATAAGGATACCGACCGGCTGTATCAGAAACACAAAGAGCGATGTTATTATCCCTGAGTATGTCTATTGACCTTTCTTGTGCCCAACTTGGATGTCTCACCTCCAAGGTATAGAGATGATTTTCAGTGAGGAGTTGACAAAAATGGCTAAATATAGCTTCATCAAAAGCGAGATTAGGTGGTAGCTGAAAGAGGATTGGCCCCAGCTTATCCTTTAATAGCTCAACAGAGTTGAAAAACCTCTCCAGAGGTTCCTGGACATCCTTTATTCTCTTTATGTGGGTGATATATCTACTGGCCTTTACTGCCCAGAGGAAGTCATCAGGTGTCCTTTTTCTCCAGTTTTCAAAGGTTTGGGGTTTAGGGAGTCGGTAAAAGCTTGCGTTTAGCTCAACTGTTCCATAATGTTTGGCATAGAACTCAAGCCATTTTGCTTTTGGACAATCCTTGGGATAGAATATTTCACTCCAATGCTTGTAATCCCAGCCCGAGGTACCAATGTAGATTTGTGGATTCATAAGAATATTGTATGGACGAGCCTCAGTTTCGTCAATCTTTTTGCCTGAAACTACTTTGAATGAGAGACATCTTTGTGTATAAATCTATATTCAGACAAGAGGGAGCGTTTTTCAAGCTTAAAAAAGAGTTAGGTAAACATGCAGGATAAAGTATCTTTAACTATAGAAGGCAAGAAGATTCCTCATACCGTCCTTAATATCTCAAGGAAGCTTATGAAAAATGGCTACCAGGCCTTTATTGTGGGAGGAGCAATAAGGGATTCTTTGCTTGGGTGCCCGGCAAAAGATTGGGATGTGGCTACTGACGCAAAACCAGATAGAATCCGTGATCTTTTCCCTGAAATGACAAGCTTTAATTTAAAGCATGGTACTGTTACCCTGGTCTTCAAGGGGAGGCATTTCGAGGTCACCACCTTTCGGGGTACCGGGGGATTTGGGGCAAGCATTAAGGAGGATCTTGCCCACAGGGATTTTACCTTTAATGCCATGGCATATGACATTACCAATAAAAAGATCATTGACCCCTTTGGCGGGAAAGTGGATATGACAAAGAAGATTGTCAGGGCAGTGCTCAACCCGTCAGAACGGTTTGATGAGGATCCTTTGAGGATGATGAGGGCTATCAGGTTCTCTTTAGAACTTGGATATGCCATTGAACCTGAAACGCTCATAGCCATAAACTCCATGGCAGAGGCTATTGATAGGGTAGCTAAGGAACGTATACGGGATGAGCTTTTGAGAATATTAATGGTTAAAAAACCTTCAGTTGGCCTTAGTCTTATGAGAAAGTCAGGTCTTCTCAAGGGAATTTTATATGAAATTGTTGAAGGATACAGAAAAAGACAGAATAATTACCATCGATATACCATTTACCGGCACACTATGGAGACGGTTAATGCAATTGAGAGAGACCCCATTTTGCGGCTTTCTGCCTTGTTTCATGATATTGCCAAACCACGGGTAAGGGAGAAAATCGAAGGCAGATGGAAATTTCTTGGTCATGCTGCTGCCAGTGCAGAGCTTGCCAGGGAGATTATGATGAGGCTGAAATTTAGCAATGAATGGATTGCTCGGGTGACAGGACTGGTTAGCAATCATATGTTTGACTATAAGCAGGAGCTGAGCGACAAGGCGGTGAGGCGTTTTATTAAAAAAACAGGGGCAGATAACATTGATTACCTTATAGCTCTTAGAAAGGCAGATGATCTGGCTCATGGATGGGGAAGGGATTTTGAAAAAGACATCGAGGAATTTAAAAATAGAATTAATGCCCAGATTAAAAAATCATATCCTTTCAGCATCTCTGATTTAGCGGTCAATGGTCATGATGTAATGAAGGTGTTAGGCCTAAAACCTGGTCCCAAAGTCGGGCAAATCCTAAATCAATTGCTTGAACTGGTCATCGAAAAACCAGATTATAATCAAAAGCCTAAACTTATAGACATTTTAAAAGATATTAAGGTGTAACTGTCCATATTTTCTCTCTGAGACCTTTGAAAAATTATCTTTCAAGTCATTGCGAGGAGCGAAGTGACGTGGCAATCTTCTATATTTTAAATAAGTTAGAGATTGCTTCATTCGCCTGAGGCGGATTCGCAATGACAGAGTGGGCATTTTTCAAAGATCTATCTCTATAAGCCTTCCAATAGGGATATAGTATTTAAAACTATATATTGTGTTATTTTTTTCTTGACACACAATATACACTATTCTATATTGACTTGAAAAAAGATTCTCCCTTAACATTAATCCCTCCAATGGTAATTTTATGGTTAAAGTGGTTGTTCTAAAATTACCAATATAAAGCCCCCAAGGAATAAATTCATCCCTTGGGGGCTTTTGTTATACCCCTTTTCTTTTCTCTCCTTTGTCTCTTGTCCTTGCCCTTTGTCGATATGTAAATAGGGATATTGGTCCAAAAATAAGTTTTCAGGGCAAGCGAAAGTGGCTCCGCACATCTGAATAAAAACACCCTATTTTTCAATGAGGATCTAAAAGCGCTATAAACCAAATACTTTAGACCGATGATTCGACAGTATTTTATCTCTCTAACCCCTGGCCCAGACCTGGTTTAGCAGTTCTTTTCATAGAATCTCTGAGCGTAGTGTTCAGAAGAACTGTTTTAAAGAGCACGTTACGTCGCACCAGGGCAGGCTTGAACTGTGAACTTTGGAACTTTGAACCTGAATAGTAACCAGAAGTTTATCTTTTAGATTGAAATATTGGAGGCAGATAAATAGGATGAGTTGTGATGACAAACTAAAAACGGGGAGTACCATGCCTGAATTACGACAAAATCCTATTACTAAGGATTGGGTAATAATAGCTCCGGAGCGAAGCAAACGTCCTGATCAATTTAAGCATCATGCGGTCCAGGAAAAAATAACTAAAAAGGACATGGAGGAGAGATCTACATGCCCATTTTGCCCTGGAAATGAAGACATTTGCGGAGAAGCTGTTCTGGCATACCATCCAGAAGAGTCTACTCGGGAGGGTATGCAAAAAAAATGGTCTCTTAGGGTAGTGCCCAACAAGTTTCCTGCTTTGGTCGAAGGTGAGGAAACATCCAGAATCGCAGAAGGGACTGGAAATTTTTTCATAAAAATGAATGGTGTGGGCTATCATGAGGTGATAATTGAACATCCAGAACATTTCCAGACTATTGCTACAATGTCAATTGAAGCTGTTGAGGGCATAATCTCATCATATATAGAACGATACCAGGTGCTAATAAATAGACCCAATGTAGAGTTAATAACCATATTTAGAAATAATGGTCCAGGAGCTGGCACATCATTAAGACACCCACATTCCCAGATAATCGCCAGCCCAATCATTCCAATACATATCAGGCATGTGATAGAAGAGGCACTTAGATACTTCGATAGCATGGGCAGGTGTATATACTGTGATATGATAGAGCAAGAGAAGATATTAGGGAAAAGGATAGTATTAGAAACTGAACATTTTATTATTATTGCTCCGTTTTTTTCACGGAGCCCTTTTGAAACTTGGATTCTTCCAAAAAAACATAGGGCATCATTTGCAAAAATCTCTAATATTGAAAAGAAAGACCTGGCTGGGGTATTAATTGATATCTTATCGAGATTGTATCATGGGTTAGACAACCCAGATTATAATTACATGATACATTCAACACCATATCAAGAGGATCCGGCTGACTATTATCATTGGCATCTCCAAATACTTCCAAAGCTTTACGAAGTAGCCGGATTTGAGCTTGGCTCTAGTATATATCTAAATACCACCAGTCCTGAAGAAAATGCAATATACTTGAAGAAGATAGAGACGGATATTTCATAATTCCATGTTTTTATCTTTATCTGCCGAATTTTCTAAAAGCCCATAAGACATTTCAGTTAATCCCGATAGTCAGAACAGAATTACGGCCTATAAGTAAGAATAGGACAAAAAAACTAAAAGGGATAATCATTTATGATATCCCAACAAACAAAGCAAGATGAGGTGAGGCAGGGTTGAATTTATTAATTATTGCTAACGGTCGCCGACATGATTAATCCGTTTTTATTATTTTTTTTGGGGTTTCTTTTAGGAGTCTTAACAGGTTTTTTTGGGGTAGGTGGTGGATTTTTGCTGACACCGGCCCTGAATATTTTGGGTTTTCAGATGGTTTATGCAATCGGGACTGTGTTTTTTCCCATTGTGGGTAATACCCTATTCGGTGCCATGAGGCACCATAGACTCGGCAATGTGGATCTCAGATTGGGTATTATTGTAGGGCTATTCAGCATCCCGGGGGTGGAGTTGGGGAAAAGGCTTGTGTTGCATTTAGAGAGCCTGAATATTGCCGGGACATATGTAAGGGTGGCCTATATTGTTTTACTGGTTTTGATCTCCATTTTTATGCTGAAAGAATATTATCATCACTGGAAAATGAAACAAAAGGGACAAGAAGGTGAAATGATAGAACAGCAGGAGAAAAGCTCTACCTTGACACGCCATATTTATAGGATAGGTCTTCCCCCAAAGATTTCTCTTCCTTGTTCAGGTGTGGATTCCATCTCGATTTGGGTAATCATTGTCTCCGGTATTCTTATCGGTTTTCTTTCAGGCTTTATGGGGCTTGGGGGTGGGTTCATCGGCCTACCTTTATTAATCTATGTGATCGGAATACCTACCATTACTGCGGTTGGTACCTCTCTGGTAGTTGTATTTCTCACATCATGTTATGGAACCTTTGTATATGCTATTGGGGGATATGTGGAATGGAAGGCTGCCTTGATAATACTTGCTGGGTCACTTATCGGCGTGCAAATGGGAATTTATGCTACCAAATATGTGGTGGGTATGAAGATAAAGATTATGTTTGCATTGCTGCTTTTGTTTGTAGCGGTCTCTGTTTTTTTAAAACAGATCAATATGGTAACTATTAGCAGCTACATTGTGATTGGTTCAGCTTGTGTGCTATGTCTTGCAATTCTGCTGCCCTTGAGAAAAGGCCTTTTGGCCCGGACCTCTTCTCAGGGAAAACATAGGTCCCGGCTATAAGCATAATCAAGACACATATCAAAGGCCTAAAAATGAGGATGTCGAGACCTTTGCACAACCTGACAATTTTTGTCACCCTAAAAAAGCCCACCCTCGTTAAGAAAATATGAGTTATGCAAAGGTTTCATGTCATCTTTTCATTTGCACAAGGAGGTCTTAATATGCAGGTGCTGATTCTGCGAGTACCTACCCATAATTACAATTCACCCACTAAAGATGGGCATAACAGATACATCGTATTGAATTTTGGAGATCCCGGGCACACTTTTCACCACACCGTAAAGCCGGGACTTATCCTCTTCTGATACCGCATAGCCCCGAATGTGAGCGACACCCTTCTCGGGCACATCAACAAGTAATGACTTGGGGTTGAAATTGTTTTCCAGAAGCGCGGCCTCGATCTTTTTCGAAAGGGATAGGCACTCCATAGTGTCAGTCTCAGTGCTGGGCTCCTTGATTTTTTGTGACCTTGCTGCTTCCATTATAAGCTTAGCAGCCGCTTCTTTACTCATTTTTTCGCGGTTAATGACCAGATCATAAAGCGATAAATCGTCCCAATCCACATGATAGGCGAATCGTATGAAGCCCCTGCGTTTCATATCGCTTCTGTGGATCATTTTCTCAGCCGCCTCGCTACTAAGGCCTTGTTGATCCATCATATGTTTGATACGTGAGCCTAAAGAAGCATAAATGCGTACATGCAAGGCGCTATCGAAATCCCTAAGAAGTGCAGGGCTGCCATGTCCTACAATGACCCCTTGACCTCGCTTTGCTACCTCATATACCATTGCTTCCATGAGATCCAGGTATAATGCGGGTTTTGAACTTAAAATCCGGTCAAAAAACCCTGGAGCCTTTCGATCAAAATTTTTCAGTTCATCGGGTCGTATTCCCATCTTAAGTGTTTCTTCTTTAAGCCTTAGGTCATCGTAAAGTTCCAAATCGAGCCCCTCGGCCACAAGCCTTGCGATTGTTACCCCTCCGCAACCCATATTTCGTGAGATAGTGATTAGTGACATTTTGAGCCCTCCTTATGCCTGAATTTAACTGTGGGATGTTAGCACAGCTATTTCCACAAAATCAATATGGCTCTGTAGAAAATTTTGTATTTTCTCACTTAAAAATAAAAAGTTGGTTCTTAAAGAATTTGACAAAAAAATAAAAAGGGACAATCATTTATTATGCCCGTAATAAGGACTAATTGCACCAGGAGCTTTACATCATGCACCCATCTTTACAACGGGTAAAATATCATATGGGCTGCGAGGGAGTTTCTGGATGAACATTTTGTAGGTCGGCGCTTATGGGAGGAAGAAAGAACTGGGTCTTTAGGACTACAAAAGCTGCGAGCAGGGTTTTATTGTCTCTATTCTTTCGCTTAGAAACAGATGGGATGGAAAATCTGCCTCGAAAGAGCGCCTTCATTCTTTTACCAAAACACCAGCGGTGGGAGGATATTCCCCTGCTAAGTCTGGCCACACCCAGACCCCTTTACTACGTTGCCAAATATGATCTATTCCAGAATTCCCTCAGCAACTGGTTTTTAAGGTCTCTTGGTGGCATCCCGTTAAACCGGCAACGCCCTCTGGAGAGCAGGCAGTCCCTGCAGGCCATGATTGAATTCTTGAAACATGGGGAAGGGATTGTGGTTTTTCCTGAAGGCACCTACTACAGGAATAAAATGGGCCCCGGGCATGTGGGTATTGTAAGACTCATCCTTTTCCGTTTTTCCCTTCCTTTTATTCCAGTGGGGATGAATTACTCAGCGAAGAGAGCCCGGACTTTGGTCCGGATCAAGTTCGGCAAGGCCATTTATGCAGACCCAGCAACATCTGCAAACTCAGTTCTTGATAATGTGATGAAAGAGATAGCAGGGCTTTCAGGATTGTAATGGGAAACAGAACTTTCGTGCAGAACGTGCATTACATCAAATCATATAATCTGTCACATGATCAAGGTTTTTTATTTATTGGGAGCAACAACTGTTTCAATTCTTCTTTGACTTCTTTGGCGGGTTTTTGCAAAGGGAGTCGCGGTTTTCCACCAAAATAACCTGCCAAATCCATCGCCAACTTCAGGCCACCGATTCCGTATTTTACTGTCACTGCTTTGGCCAGGGGAGTTAATAGGTTCTGTAGTTCCTTCGCCGCATCAATTTTTCCCTCGTTAAAGAGGATCTGAATCTTGCAGAACTCTTGAGGAACCACATTTGCCACGGCTAAGATCCCTCCCACAGCGCCGATGCAAAGGGCAGAAAAAAATACAGGCGCTGCGCCGGCAAATACCGCAAAATTCTTTTGAGACAGATGAACAATTTCGCTCAATTGACCAATGTTACCAGAACTGTCTTTGAAACCAATGATATTGGGGTGCTCGGATAGCCTCGCAACCAATTCCGGCTCTATATTGATTCCGGTGAATCTTGGTACATTGTAAACTAAAATCCCTATCCGGGAAGATTCTGCAACAGAAACAAAGTGATCGTAAAGAATTTGCGGTTTCATTGATCCTTTGAAGTAGCAGGGTGTAATCACAAGGGCACAATCCGCACCGATTTGAGCTACTTGATTGGTGAATCGAATGGTCTCCTGCGTAGATTCCATCCCTGTCCCAACAAGCATGATCTTTGATGACGGTATAATCTCTCTGGATGCCTCTACAATAGACAACCTCTCTTTATCATTTAAATATACGGCCTCTCCATTCGAGCCGAGCACTAAATAACCGGAAAGATCCGTTTGATTCCATCTTTGAAGGTTTTCCCTAAGCCTGTCCAGGGCTACCTCCTCATTTTCAAAAGGTGTTGTAATAGGCGGCATTACACCAGCAAGTTTCATAATTTTTCCCTCCCCTTATCTCTATTATTTGTTGGTTCTTGGGCTTCTAACCTTTTTAGCCTACCATGCTCAATCTATGAGATCAAGTACCGAATATTCTCATAACCTATCATCATAGGGTCACGCACAAGAACCCTACCCAATCGTTGGCGCTTGAACGCCGCGATGTTATAGTTGATCCGCCGAAGGATGTGCTGGACTATATGAGACATTTTATGGCCGACTGTCAGGCCAAATCCGGCTTGAAGAAAAGGGAATAAAAAGCATGAATCAAGGGCGGTTTAGGTTTTTTCTTTAACCGCCTGTGAGGTTTGGTAGAGAGGTAATTTTTAGTTTATAGCATAGGATGAACCTTTGATTTTTATATAAGATACTGAGGATTCAAAGGAGCCGCATCTGCATTTTTGGCAAAAAAGAAAATAGTTTCAGACTTTTTTAACCGCCTTCATCACAAACATTTCCTATATATACTTGACCATTCAAAATGCTTTTTCTATACTCCCTTTACAAAAAATGAGAATCTATGATTCCTAACAAAGCTTCGCCTCAAACCAACAAGTTGTGAGGAGCATGGGTATCTCTTTTCAGGTAATGAACTGGGCAATAACTTCTGCTCACCCATTACCGATGCTCCAGGTGGGCGACCATCTAAGTCTTGGACTCCCGAGGGAGAGGTGACGGGTAAGTTCTCTAAGGCCTTCCCGCCCGCCTTAACCTGTGCCATTAGCTGGCATACACGTATCCGCTTCTTCATACCTGAAAAGAGATACCCATGCTCCTTTTAGAACTTGACACATTTGTTAAGAAGTTGCCTTATGAAGACATCTAGTTTCTCGGAAATTCAATGCAGTGTTCGCCGCAAGCTCATCACTGATCTTGTGCCAAAGCCCGTGGAGAAAAATGGAAATTCATCCTAAGTTGTGCTGTTTTAAGATATTTCTAATCATGATGCTCCTGCTGTTTTGTGCCGGCTGCATTACCCATATATTTTACGTTAAACCCAAGAAACAACCACCTTCGGATAAGGTTGCCATAAAGGAATCAAGCCCTAAACTGTCTCCCATACTAACCAAACAAAAGACTGTTGCTCCTCCCAAGATCCAGGAAAAGCAAAAAACTGCTGCTCCTGCCAGGATGGAGGAAAAGGAGCCTTTACCTTCACCAGGAACTCCTGAAAAAAGCCCTCCACCCCCTGCCCTGCAACCCCCAGAAAAGTCTGACCAGGAAATGCTTGATTCCGCCCTGGAGTTTTGCCAGGCCTCGAACGATTTCTGGGAACAGGGGGATCTGAATAATGCCATCGATGCCCTTGATCAGGCCTATTCTCTCATATTGAAGGTCAATCCTGAAGACGACCCGGAGATCTTGCAGCAAAGAGAAGATTTGCGTTTCACAATATCAAAACGGATTATAGAATGTTATTCTTCTAGGTTCACGGTGGCGAATGGGATTAACAAGGTGATTCCCCTTGTGATGAACAGACATGTGGAAAGAGCGCTGTCCCTATTTAAGGGCAGGGAGAGGAAATTTTTTCTTGATGCTTATTGTCGTTCAGGCAGGTATCGTCCTGCCATCGTAAGGGCACTCAAGGAAGCAGGGCTGCCCGAAGAGCTCTCATGGCTGCCCCTTATTGAAAGCGGATTCAAGATAAGGGCCCTTTCAAGGGCTAGAGCCCTCGGGTTATGGCAGTTTATTGCATCAACAGGATATAAATTCGGTTTAAAAAGGGATCATTGGATTGACGAAAGAATGGACCCAGAAAAATCAACCAGTGCTGCCATCGCCTACCTGAAAGAACTGCATCAAATCTTTGGGGACTGGACAACGGCTCTGGCTGCCTATAACTGCGGAGAGGGTACAGTATTAAGATGCATCCGGACTCAAAAGATCAACTACCTTGATCATTTCTGGGATCTTTACGAAAAGCTTCCCATAGAGACGGCCTTTTACGTCCCGAAATTTCTGGCCACCCTACATATTTTGAATGATCCTGAGGCCCACGGCTTTACCCTTCCCCCTGTGGAAGAGGAAATTGAAACTGAGGTGATTACTGTTGACAAACAGATTCATCTGAAAACCATGGCCACACATCTGGGGGTATCTTACGAGGCATTAAAAGACCTTAATCCCGCATTGAGGCGCAATTCCACACCCAGCAGACCCTATGCATTTAAAGTACCCAAAGGGAAAGGGGAAATACTTATGTCAAAGTTAGGCGATATACCCGTTTGGAGTCCTCCTGTTCCCGCCTATGTGAGGCATAGGGTTAGAGAAGGAGAATCTTTATCCGTTATAGCACGCAGATATAGAACGAGTGTAAGGGCAATTATGGACCTAAACGGGCTTAGAAGCAGTCGTTATATAAAAGCGGGTTGGAAACTCAAGATTCCAACCAGAAAGAGATACGTGTACCTTGAGAGCATATCCTCACCTGTCAGTGGCTCAAAGATTAAGGGAAACTTCATGGAATACATAGTCCAGAAAGGGGACTCACTCTGGAAGATTGCAAATCGATTTGGAACTACAACCAAGGCTATACAGTCCGTGAATCAACTCAATCATATCTACCTGAGGATAGGACAAGTTCTCATGATACCCCAAGACCTGGGCGCTTCTAAAAAGATTAAAACCAAAATTTATACGGTTTTAAAGGGGGATTCGCCATACACAATTGCCCAGAAACACCAGATGAACCTTTCTGAATTCCTCAAGCTCAACCAACTGACGCCTCGAAGCACTATTTTCCCCGGGCAGGCATTGCTGGTTAAGGCAGAAGAATAAATCCTCTTACAAAATATGCTGTATTTACTCTTGATGGCCTCGTAAAAAGTCTTTTTACCTGTCATTGCGAGGAGTCACGCCAAGGCGTGACGACGAAACAATCTCCTGATTTCAACCAGTTACATTCCATGAGATTGCTTCGCTACGCTCGCAATGACTGCATGAGGGACTTTTTACGAGTCTATCACTCTTGAATTGACACAAAACCATATCTTAGTTATGCTCCGTCTTTACAAAAGTAGGTCAATGCCCCATAATCAGGAGAATGCAATGAGATCAGATGCTTTACTGTGCCGACCGTATATCTTGACACTCCTGCTAATCGTGGTGCTTTTGTCAGCAGGCTGTTCTACAAAAATCAGGGGCTGGTCTCAGGAATCCTATCGGAGTTCCGGGTTCAACACCAATGTCCTGAATCAGGAAGGATTGGCCCTCCTGCCAGTGATCGTTCTGAAGAGCCCTGCTGAGAAGGCAAAGGATCCTGGCGGCAAGAATCCCTCATCCCCTTATGCCCCGGATAGCCCTTCAGGGGACCAAGGGAAAGAAAACCAACTAAATGCTCAAGATGCCTACCGGGTCAGCCTGAGTGAGATTCTGCTTAGCAAGATTCAATCCAGGTGGCCCACCATCAGGCTCATATCTCCCGGTGACGTGTTGAAGCGCCTGAACGATGAGGGATTGACCACCACCTATAGCAAGTTCAACCGTGATTTTCCCAGGGTGGGATTCGATAGCGCTATGCTTAAGAGCTTTGGAAGGGCGCTCAACTGCCGCTATCTCTTCATCAGTCAGGCGGTGGTAATTGAGTCTAAATCCGAGGCATCCATTACCTTTGTCTGGACATTTGGTCGCAAATCAGTGCTTCGTTCAGTCAAGATCTCTGGACAGATCTGGGATACTGTCAGTGGCCAGCAAGTTTGGGAAGGGTCCGGCGTTGGATACAACAGGCTGGCTGCTTATGAGGGATCGCCTCTCACAGAGGAGATAGCTAGTCAGGCCGTGGACAGTCTCCTAAAAACCATCATGCCATGAATGTCTTATGAGAGAAGTGAATAACCCCTTTGCCAGGGGGAGTTTTTCACCTTGGGCTCCCCTTGCGCTGGGCCTTTGGGTTTTCGAGTTTGCTTGATTAATTATGTGAGAAAAGATAACGGAGAGAAAATTCTCAAGGATAAAATAGGCGCGAAGAATGAGAGCAGCATATTCACAAAGGCATTACAGCAGATCAGTACTGCAATTGGCTTTTTCATTCATTGTGATATTATTCATGATGATTTTCGGTTTTGCCGAAGGCGTTAAAGCGGTTGAGAAGACCTTCCCTTTTTATCCTGGTGAAAAACTGACCTTTCAGGTTAAGTGGAGTTTTATCCCGGCCGGTGAGGCCGTTCTCGAGGTGCTCCCTATAGAGACCATAAATGGTGTTACTGCCTACCATTTTGTAATGACTGCAAGAACCTACTCATTTATAGATCTTTTCTATAAAGTCCGTGACAGAATAGATGCCTATACAGATACAGGAATGATCCACTCAATCCTATACAGAAAAAAGAAAGAGGGAAAAACAAAGAGGAAGGTTGTTGTGAGTTTCAACTGGGAAAAAAAAGAGGCCCAATATTCCAACTTTGGAGAAAAGAGAAAACCCGTTCCTATATTATTTGGTTCATTTGACCCGTTGTCTGTTTTTTATGCCTTTCGTCTTCATAATCTGAAAGTGAATGCAGAGATCGAGACCCCGGTTACAGACGGAAAAAAGTGCGTAATGGGAAAGGCAAAGGTCATAAAAAGAGAAAAAGTCAAGCTGGCAAGTGGAACGTACGATACCTATTTAGTGGAGCCTGACTTAAAACACATTGGCGGTGTATTTGAGAGATCTAAAAATGCTAAGCTTAAAATATGGGTCACAGCAGATACCCGACGGATTCCCGTTAGAGTAAAGAGCAAGGTAAGGGTTGGAAGTTTCGTAAGTGAACTCATTTCAGCTGAAAAAATTGGTCAAAGTGTAAGTAGTTTAAAACGAACTGAAATATTCTAACTGAATTCCCTTTGTCTATTCTTGTTCTAACCTCTTAAGATGTAAGTTCTGGAGACTGTTACCTACTGTTTTTTATTCTCATGCTGGCGACCTACATTCTGTCAACCTTATAGGTTTCCCCCCAGGCTTCGATTAGCTTTTTTGTCCGGGTTTTGAGGCGTTGTGAAATAATCTCACTAAGCCTTGTCATGAAAAGGTAACCAAGTGCAGCATCTTTTTCGAACATTGCCACAAGGTGAGCAGCTGACAGGGAAAAGATTCGGCTCTTTTTCGAACAACGAGCTGTTGAAGTCATTATTTTTGGCCTCACAAAGGA
The DNA here is from genome assembly GCA_964436665.1 of uncultured Desulfobacteraceae bacterium. Classification (GTDB taxonomy): domain Bacteria; phylum Desulfobacterota; class DSM-4660; order Desulfatiglandales; family B25-G16; genus CAYTDY01. Next base: position 5,752 of record CAYTDY010000004.1, on the reverse strand, counting down.
AGACCAAGCGAAAATTTTTCCAGGACCGATCGTTCTAAAAACAATCGGCCTTTCCACAGTCTCCTTTCGGGTCTGGATCGATTTCTCGTATTTAATATCCGTCCTTAGCCTCTTTTCTTTAAACGTAATGCTCAATTCCACTTCTCCATCCAGGACTCCGTAAAGATTCTCTGCTACCTGGTCTTGGTAAAAGATTACATCATTTGGCTTAAACTCTAAAGTAACACAACCTTTAGCGATTTCCGCAAGCTTGTCTTGAGGCACATGTGAAAAAATTGCAAACTCTGATAGTATATCTTTATTCAACATAAAATTCTCCTTATCTATAGGCTCCACATGGCATGTATCGGCCTCGAGACTATGATCAAACTGAAGCCATAGTCTTCAGTACCAAGGATAATACCCTTGAACATATTCTGCCACAAGGATTTTGCATCTTAAGCCCTTATTTTTCAAGATGCAAACGATTTTCACGCCGCGAAGCTAGAAGTTAATATTTTTACTAAAGATAGAAAAAAAAGAAGGTACTGTCAATTTTTTTGTGTAAACTGGTGCCTATCATGCAGCCATGAGAGAGGTGGATGCTACAGGTTGTTTTATGATTTTAATAGGCTGGGCAAAAACAGGCTTAATCCAGGCCAGTATGTAATAAATAAGAGAGTTAAGAGGAGGAGAAGCAGAAAGGGAAGAGTGGCTTTGTAGATCTGTACAATGGGTCGGTCAAATCTGGAGCTTGCAATAAAGAGGTTTAGGCCCACTGGCGGGGTGTTGTAACCAATACCCAGATTTGCCAGGAAAATTACCCCCAGATGGACGGGATCAATTCCAAATCTGGTGGCAAGCGGAACGATCAGGGGGACCACAACCAAAATAGCACTGAATATGTCCATCATGCAACCTACCAGAATCAGGAAAAGATTCAGGACGAGCAGGAATACGATCTTTGTTTCAACCATACCTTCCATGAATTTCAGAATCTTCATGGGGATGAAGGCATCTACCAGATAGTTGGTAAAGCCCAACGCAGCCCCAAGGATGATCATGATACCCCCTACCATTTTCATGCTTTCTTTCATAACTCTGGGTAAATCCCTGGCCAGGCTCAATTCGTGAAAAACAAGAATTTTAACAAAGAGAACATACGCAACCGTGAGGGCAGCTGCCTCTGTAGCAGTGCTGAAACCGGAGTAGATAGCTGCGATGATAAACAGGGGGATTGGCAGTTCCCAGGCAGCCCCCTTGAGGGCTGAAAGGAACTCGCGGGTTGAGAAAGAAGGTCTTTCAAGTTTCCATTTTTTACCCATGTACACTGAAAAAAGACAGGGAACCCCTACCATCAAGATGCCGGGAAGAATGCCAGCCATAAAAAGCTTTTCAATGCTTGTACCTGAAACGAATCCATATAATATAATGGGGAGACTTGGTGGAAAATGAAGCCCCAGGCTTCCTGAAGTGGTCATCAGGCCAAGAGAAAAGTTTTCATCATACTTTTCAGAGATAAGTGCGGGGAAAAGCAGCCCGCCAAGCGCTATAATGGTGATCCCTGTAGCGCCTGTAATAGCAGTAAAAAAGGCACATGACACCAGAGCAACTACTCCGAGTCCTCCTGGAATCCATCCAAAAAGGCTTCTTGAAAATCTGACCAGTCGGGCTGAGGTGCCGCCCTCAGACAGCAGGTATCCGGCAAAGGTAAAGAGAGGGATGGCCAATAATACTGGAGCGTTGGCCAGGCGGAAAATTTCGATGGGGATTGCTGCAAACTGGACCTGACTCACATAAAGGCCCAGCATGGCAGCCGCCAGGATTCCTATAAAAAGGGGCAGACCCAAAATGATCAGGAAAACGAGCAGAATTATCATTACCAGTATCATTTTGTCATACCCCTAACAATTTGAAGACCCTGATCAATCGCTCTAAGAAGGAAGCGAAAAAGTATCAAGGCAAAGCCTGCCGGTAGGATTAACTGGCCTATCCAGTTGGGAAGATTAAGAAACATCCTTCCTCCAAACTCCATTTCTATTGTTATATAATCGGCGCAAACTGTGAGCATGATAGTGGATATTAGTATGCACACGGCCGATAGGATGAGTTCACGTGCTGGAAGCCATTTTGGTGGAAGGATGGTGGAGAAGAGATCAATTTTGATATGTTTATTGTCTCCGGTCACAAGTGAGGCCCCTAGAAAGGTCAACCACAACACAAGAAGCCTGACAAAAGGTTCTGACCAATCCAGGTGTCCCATCAAGGTGTTGGCCCACTGAAGATGAATATGGGCATAGAGGCCCCTGAGAGATACCTGGGTGAAGGTAAGGATGACCATCAGGTAAAGAAATATAACAATAAACCATCCCTCGAGCCTGGCAAGGGTTTTATCGATCCATCTCAGGATTTTCATATTATTTCCTAATAGGGCCTTTTTAGGATCTCATAAAGGCGCTCCAGGGCCTCTCTCGGATATATTTTGCCGGTCAGCTTTCGGGCAACCTGGCCATGAATTGCGTAGAATTCCTCCAAAGTGGGCCCTGAAGGTATGGGAATTATAGTCAACCCACAGTCACGAATTATCTGGATGGATTCCTGATTTTGCTTTCTCAATGCTGAGGTGAGATCATCCATGGCCTTGGAAAAATTGCTGGTGAGCAATACCGATAGGTTTTCGGGAAGCTTTTTAAAATACTTTGAGGAGATGAGCACTGCACCTGTGGAGTGGACAAGCGGCAGAGCCGTCATGTAGCCCATGGAGGTATGCCACTGGAGGGCCAGGGCTCCCAGGGGAGGAGCGTAGACTGTGTCGATCATGCCTGTATTAAGAGCAGTGGTGACATCTGTAATGGCAAGGGGAATGGGGTTGATTCCCATGGTGGAGAATGTCTCTTTGGCGATTGGATCACCTGACCAGGTCCACACCTTAAGCCTGGAGAGATCCTTTACCCTGCGGATTGGCTTTTTTGAGAAGAGATGCACATTACCAACCTCTGCCCAGGCCAGGAGTTCAAAACCTTTTTTTCTGAATTGATCGGCAAAAAAGGGGCGTAATTCCTGATGAACCAGGTCTGTCTCCTCAATGTTCCGAAACAGAAAGGGGAGGTCAAGGACCCTAACCATGGGAAGTATCTGCCCAAACCCCACGCCTGAGAATGCCGCACAATGGATCTGGCCGATCCTGATTTTTTTTAAGACATCAAGCTCGTCTCCGGCAATTCCGCCTGCATAAATACGGAACCCGAGCTGGCCACCGCTTTTTACCCTGATGTTTTTATCAAGCGCCCTCATATGCTTTACCCAGGTAGATCCTTCTGGCGCAACAGTGGCAAATTTGATCCGGTACTTTGGACTTGCAGCAAGATAATCAGCCTGGATTAGCTGGTGACAGAGGCATATTCCAAGAAGAGAAAAAATAAGAATCTGCCTACGGAGGAATTTCACCTTAAACATATTGAGCCCCTAAAAAAATAAATCCTCTGACATTTCCATCAGGTGTTTAGTTTTTTGCTTCATGACAGCATTTATGAGGCAGACTTCTTTCAGTTCATCGGGAGGACTGCTGTCAACCTCTTTAATTAATTTTAAAAATAATTTTTTGTTCTGGACCCTAACTGCATAGTACCTGGCAAAATAGTAGTGGACCAGGAAAAATTTTCTATTACTCAAACGCATTGCCTTTTCAAAGCATGCCTTTGCACGTGTGACATCGCCGCCAAAAAACCCGGGCCTTGCCGCAAGCAAGGAGCCCATTAAGGCATAAGATGCACCGTAAAAATAATCTGGTTTTATCTCCAAGACCCTTTCCAGACAGGCCTGGGTGATACTCAATTGTGCCAAGGCAGCGGGTTTGTCAAGGTTCAAATTGATCCATGCATTCCATGACATGGTGGTCCAGAACAGTGCGTCAATCTCTCCCTCTTTAATTTTCATTAACCTGCCCAGAATAGCTTCCTTTTTCAGGTCAGACTTTTTTAATAGGGGCGCCTTTCCACCAAGGGCCCTAAGCCCGTAACCCCTGGCACGGAGATAGAGCTGGGATGCCCTCTGTGGATCCTTTTCCTCAACAAAGAGCATGGCATATCCGGTAAACCCCATACAGAGGGCATTCAGGAGTTGCTTGTTTTTGGGGTCATTCTTGAGCAGCCCCTCCATAAGTTTCAAATCAGCAGGCAGGGACTGCTTTGCCAGATCCGGGTCGCACTCTTCAAAAAAGGTCTGTGTTAAGTTAGGTATTAGGGATGGTGAAAACCGCATTGCCAATTTTACGCAGCCTGTTAACAACAGGATCAGCGAAAGAATGACAAGCAATTTCCAGGAGGCTTTTTTCATGATATCCTAATAACCGATAAAGGGATTTTTTTCTTTTGGGGGTAAATCCGTCTATCCTTTTATTGAGGGTCTTTCTCCATGGGGATCTTGGACTCACAGGGAACATTCGTTTGGCATAGTCCACAGCCATATGGATATGGCCCGAATTCAAAATGGGATCTTGCATAATCTGCGACCGCCCCATTAAGATATTCGGAACATTTGGTTTTGTCATGTCCTGCTTCAGTAATTGCCCCAACAGGGCAGCGCTGGATACACTTCCCGCATATACCCTTTGAAAAAAAGAGGCAGTAAGCAAGATGATCTCTGTATGACCTGTTTGTAGGGGGGATTTTGATGTGTGCAACAACTGATCCACAACGGATGGCCTTGCCCTTTGCGGTTATAAGACCATCACTGAGACTAAAAGTTCCCAGCCCTGAGGTATAGGCTGCATGGCGTTCAGACCAAGCGGAGGCCAGGCCGTAACGCTCAGATGTTTTCCGCTGCCAGAGAGGGGAATTCATCGGGGCCACAGCCCTGTATCCTGATCCTTGTAAAGTTGTCACCACATAGTCGCGAAGTTTTACGTTGACCTCTTCACCATAGAAACGTGCCCTGGCCCATCTTTCCGAGGGATAAACGGTCTGCTTTCGGTTATCGGACTTTGTTGCTTCAACTTGTGGTAAAATCCAGCTTATGACCGTTAGTTGATCTGGCTCAACGGTTAACTCAGGAAAAGTTTTGTTGAATATTTCCCATGGAGTCCAATAAAAGGCCCCTATCTTTTCTTTGTATTCTTTATAGAGAGGGTCATCACCTCTTGAAAACCCTACTAAGGGATCTGCCCATGCCTTTTCATTTTCTCTATTTTGGATCGTGTTCTCCGGGGATTTATTAATGAAATCTTTAATAGTGGTTTCAAGCCAGTCTGCTGGGTTCTTAATCCCGTTAACGTTCTCCATTCCAATACCTCTTTTTTTAGCCCCCTTAATATTCGGTCAGCAACAGTATATCCCATAACACTGTTCCCAACTTATGAATGGGACATTACAGAATAACATGTCTCATGTCAATTGGTGACTTATTAAAGGCTTTCATCTCAAGACCCCTGCCGCTCTCCAGCACCCTCTCCACGTCCAGCAAGAGTGTTCGCTAGGAGCGATTGACCCTGGCACTTCGCTTCAGGGTTATTGATAAAAGAGACGTTGCTTTGAGCATGGAGGTGTCTTTTTTTACATCATGCCCTATAACATGGGGCCTCAGCGTGCCGCTTCAAACCCTGCGCACAAGCAACTCGTCATTGTCTTCTAGGGCCTTTGTCCGTGTGCGCTGGTTTGAAGCGGCCTACCGACTTGTCATTGTGAGGGCATGGTAAAAAAAGATACCTCCATGCTCTATTCTACATTTAGTTTCTTGTATGGTTAAAGTTAATTAAATAAAAAACTTCTCTGAAATT
>CAYTDY010000003.1:0-38458 GCA_964436665.1 uncultured Desulfobacteraceae bacterium | reverse complement strand
AACGTGGCGGGAAGCGACGTGGCAATCTATCCTATTGAGCCCGCCCTGGCGCGACTTTGCTGGAATACTGTAGAGAAACTGTAATACTTCGGGTGTATAATCCATAGAACTCAGCCCTTGCATGCCAGGTCTGGGCCAGGGGTCTGGGCCAGGGATTGCTTCACATTCGTTCGCAATGACCTCTATAAATAGTAGCCGTTTGAATGCAACTTGGTATTAATCTTATCTTTGATAATTCCATTGATGTATTATCCCTTCTCGAGCAGAGATTGCTTGGCAGATATGCACGCTGGTATGACTTTATTTACGGCAAACGGATCTTCTCGAGGCATTGACTTGTTGATTGCGCTGCTTACAGAAGGTCATGTAGCTTCTGCAATATATCAGCGTATTTATCATCACGGAAGCAGAACTGAAGTTCTCGGAATCGTTCCCGGAGTGCTTTCACCTGATCAGTGACATTAATATCCTTTATCACCACGTCATGGATCAGCAGAGCTAAGGCGCGGAAGTCGTCTTCTTCCATACCAAAGCGAGTCATCTCAGATACGCCCATACGCAGAGCGCCGGCGACAGTAAAGCTCTCTTCATCGGGACTCGCCTGATAGTTGCAGATAATGTTGTTGACTTCAAGTTGTTTGGCGATTTCCGGCCCGCGGCTGTAGCCTACGTTCACCACCACCTGGTGGGTTTCAGTGAAGTCGATATAGGGGTCTCCAGCCACATTTAGACCAGAATCCTTTAGCGCCCTGGCAAATGCCTTTGAATTAGCAATGACCTTGGCCTGATATTCGTCCTTGAAATGATTCATCTCGTAAGCAGCCATCAGCAGACCCAGCAATGTGCCAAGGTGATGGTTGGACACCGAACCGGGGAAAGTTCTTCGAAGGAGAGCCTCCCAAAGTTCGTAAAGTTCCTCGTGCTCATGAAAACGGCTCCCGACGATGCCTCGCTGTGTGCCAAAGTATGTCTTGTGTGTTGATCCGGTGACAAGATCGGCTCCTTCTGAAAAGGGCTGCTGGAAGTATGGACCGATGAGTCCGAGCACGTGAGCCATGTCGTACATAACCACTGCATTAATATCCTGAACGTCGAGGAACTGGCGGATCTCGAAGACTGGCTCTTTATGCAAAACCATGCTCTTGCCAAAAATTATCAGCTCTGGACGATACTCATCGATCAATTTCAACATGGCTGGCACATCAGTCTTGTAAGGATTGTCGGCTAGCACCGGGAAATTCACCACGGCCGGGCGCTCCGTATGTGGGTCCCGGGCCACGTAGTCCTTTAGCGCACCCATAGGCTGGGCGCTGAGGTGGCCACCTTTGCTGATATGGTTGCTCATCACCTGGCGAATTCGTCGAGGCTCACGTTTCCGATCAGCGCGATTGATGTAGTCGAGAATTGCACTGAAAACAGCGATGTTAGCCATCTGCCCGCTGATGAGCCGCGTCTCAACATTCTGGCAGCCAAGGAATTTTCGAATTTCCTCTTCCAGCATCCGCTCTACCTCACCGATGAAATCGGTTCCTTGGTAGTAGAAGATGTCAGCGTCATAGAATGCCTTGGATTTTTTATGCTCAGCGTAGCGAAAGGCCGGATCCATAACCGAAAGAAGCCTGGCCATCGGCGAGATCGTCATCTCAGAGGGGATGAGGTTAATGCATTCTCGCTGTCGCCAGAGAGTATTCTCCACGGTTTTTTCGAGAAGAATGCGGGCCTTGGCCGGTGCATCACGGGTTGGCAATTCCTTTGTCGGCAATTGGTGATCGAAGACGATCGGGCGGGCGTATGACGGGGCATCAGTTCGCATGTGGAATGGAACCACTACAGCATCAACTAACTTACCGCGAATCTCTAAGATGATCCTCTCGTCCTCAATGATGTCACTGTCAATGTATCCCAGGCAGATTGACCGCAACTTATGTTGGTCAGTCTGCGCAGATTCCAGTCCTTCACCCTCGACGGACCACATCGGGATCATCGTGCCACTGGTGACATGGCCGACGTGCCTGTCACCTTTAAACACCTTAGATCCCTCACGGGCAATTCCTCGCCCTGCAACAGCGATCGGCTTGATCATGCGCGGCAGGTCATTGATGAGCGAGTAATCGCGCGAGATGATTTTCTCGAACGCTTTATGTTGCTTAGATAGCTCCTCACGGCCTATAAATTCCCCTTTCAATGGTGAAAAGCTCACAGCGAACTTAGACAAAGGACAGGCCATTATGGGGATTTCCTTGCCGTCAGGGTCTTCACCCAATTCATGGCCATAAAGTGGCATGCCCGCTTCTAAGCGGAGCGTATCCCGCGCACCAAGACCGACGGGAGTCGCTCCATTAGCCACGATCAGGTCCCACAGCATCGGGCCGTCGTGTTGGCTGGCGAAGAGCTCAAAACACAACGGCTCGCCTGTGTAGCCGGTGCGGGCTACCTTCACATTGGAACCGGAGATCGTCACGATACTCACGGCGTTTCGCATTGGTTCCGGGAGAGGACCTGATTGTATAATCTCTTCTAAGATTTGCCGTGACATCGGCCCTTGCAGCGCAAGCATGATAATCTCTCCGGTGCGGTCTATAAGCTCAACATCGTGGAAATCCTTTAAAAACATCTGGAAGTGATTCCAATCCTTCTCGTAGTTAGCTGCATTTACCACCAAGAGATACTCCTCCTCGACAAAGCGATAGAGATATGCATCGTCTACAGCCCCACCTGTTTTGGTGGCGATGAGCGTGTACTGAGCACCCATCCCTCTGACATCAAGAGCTTCAACATTATTGCTCAAGACGTGCTGAAGAAATTTCACCGCACCAGGACCTCGGACGATGAATCGTCCCATGTGGGAAACGTCAAAAAACCCAGCTCCCTTGCGGGTGGCCAGATGCTCCTCCACGATACCGGTGGGGTAGAAAATAGGCATCTCCCAACCGGCAAATTCCACTATCTTGGCGCCCAAGGCCACATGCCGGTCATAGAAAATAGTTTTTTGAAGGTCGCTCATCAATCATCTCCTTTCCTTCTCCAAAAAAGAGCCCTCCTGTTAATAACCAAGCGAATAAGCTAAAGTTAATTTAACAGGAGGTTTGATTATAAACGACATCGATAATATCAGCCTTAAGGCATTTCGTCAACTCAAGAAAGAGATTCTCTAATCCTACCTTTGCGGGGCCGTGCCCGTACAGAAATTGTTGGTCGAGGGACAAAGCCCGTATGCAGCCAGTGCAGCCCAGTAATGGACTGTATCGAAGTGGCTAGCCAGCAATACCACGGGAGGGGTCACCGGCCTTGACAGTGTGACAATCTTTTCATTATGGGGAAGCATTTAGCCATAAGATCATGGCCACTGTTATCGAGTGCATGATTAACGCTAACAGATCGCTGGGGAGGTTGGTGGTGTGGCCTGTGTAAAATGGCCAGCTATGCTGACAGGTGAGAAACACGCCGTTCTCCATAACCCTTAAAACTCCATTATTCATTTTCCTGTTTCATGTATCATTTCCTTTTTGTCTTACCGCTAAAATTGATTAATTCATGAAATATATCGATTATTTTGAAGATATCACAAAAAATTATAAATTATCTTGACAGAAGCATCAATATTATCTTATTGTCTACTATCGTTGGAAAAAAGTTGAGGAATGAAAAGCATAATTAAAAAATATAATTTAATAATATTTAGGTATCGTCCAAAAGTTGAGGCATCTTGATATCCTGACTGATTCGATTATTGATGTCGCCAATATTAAGCGGGGGTATATTTAATATGAACATAGACGAAACCACCATCACAATTATTAGGCACCTTAGAGATGGAAGAAAATCCTTCAAAATGATTGCCGATGAACTGGGTATTTCCGAAAACACGGTGAGAGCGCGGGTCAACAAATTATTAAACAAAGGAATTCTGGAGATCTCTGGACTCGTGGACCCGGAAGCCATTTCTGGGCACAGGGTGGTCATGGTCGGCGTTAAATTAAATACCTTGAATCTGGTCAAAAAAGCTGAGGAATTCAGCAAGTTAAAGGGGGTGGTGTCTGCAAGCGTTGTAACAGGCCGATATGATCTAATGCTGGTGGTCCTTTTAAAGGAAGGGTTTAACTTGTTGGAATTTTACACAGAGGAGGTGTATCGGTTAAAGGACATTCGGTCCGTGGAGAGCTTCGTGATTTACAAGGGCTACAACTTGAAGGTCCCTTATATACTTTAAGGAATTGAGGAATCGCGGGATTTAGGAATATTATTGATTAAAAAAAGATAAAATCCTTTATTTCCATTCGCAATTCCTGAATTCTGAAATTCGCAATTGCAGAGAAGTGGCATTAATTGAAGGAATAAACCATGCAAAAGGAAACGAAGAAGACTCCTTTATATGATTGGCATGTGGCCCATGGGGCCAATATGGTCAGTTTCGGAGAATACGAAATGCCGCTCTGGTATCCTGCAGGTGCAAAAAAGGAACATCTGGCGGTTCTTACAAAGGCTGGCATTTTCGATACAAGCCATATGGCTCTGGTCATGGTTATAGGCCCTGACGCTTTTGAACTGCTCCAGCTCTGCCTTACCAAAGACCTGTATGCCTGCGTGGGGAAAGACAAATCACCTTTGGTACCTGGCAGATGTGTTTATGGTGCCTTTCTTAATGAATCAGGCAAAGTCATTGATGACGCAATCTTGTACCAGTTGGAGCATAACACTTACATGACTGTCGTAAACGCCGGCTTAGGCGGTGAAGTAGCACGGCATCTGATGGCTTACAGGGATAGGCGAAATGTTGAAATTAACGACCTTACGGATAAAATAGGTAAAATGGACATCCAGGGTCCAATGGCCGCCAGGATCCTTATGAAAATTCTGGTAGATCACGAAGAAGTTTTTAAAGACATGCTATACTTTACGTTCAAGGGCCATTTTGATGAAGCATCTCCACTTGCCGATAAGGTACGATTGATTGACGGTACGCCGCTTCTGCTTTCACGAACGGGCTATACCGGGGAATTTGGCTTTGAAATTTTCGTAGACCAGTTTCATCTCGTCAAGGTCTGGGAAATGATTTTTGACGCAGGGCAAGATTTTGGTCTTTTGCCCTGCGGCTTAGCGGTCAGGGATTCTCTCAGGGCCAGTGCGGTCCTTCCCCTGTCCCATCAGGATATCGGTCCATGGCCATTCATCAATCACCCGTGGCCTTTTGCCCTGCCTTTCAATCCTGACGGAACAGACTTTACCAAAAAGTTTATAGGAAACGAAGCCCTTAAGGATATAGACAAACCAGAATACACCTATGCCTTCACAGGCTATGACCTCCGTAAGGTTTCCGTCTGTGATCAGACTATTGTATTGGATTCTGAGGGCAATAAAATAGGTTTGGTTCTTACCTGTGTTTGTGATATAGGAATTGGGCGTCATGGAGACCGGATTTACAGCATTTCAAGCCCCGATAAACCGGAAAATTTCAAACCCCATGGATTGAGCTGCGGCTTTGTAAAGGTGAAGTCCAAGCTGGATCCCGGGCAAGTAGTGGAACTCAAAGATGAAAGGCGAAAAATAAAGGTCATGATTGTGAGTGACATTCGTCCTGATCGTACAGCACTATGTCCCATTGAGGAGATAATAGAGCAAAAGGAGAAGAGATTATGAAAGAAATCAATGAATTAAATTTACCCGGTGATATTCGCTATGCAGAAGATCATGAATGGGCCAGGCTTGAGGGCGATAGGATCAGGGTCGGCCTTGATGACTATGCCCAGGATCAGCTTGGAGACATTGTTTTCGTGGAGCTGCCCCAGATAGGTGATACCTTTGAAAAGGGGAAAGAATTCGCAACTGTGGAATCAGTAAAAGCGGTTGTGGAATGTTACTTGCCGGTCGGCGGAGAAATTATTGCTGTAAACACCGCCCTTGAAGAATCGCCTGAACTTGTGAACAAAAATCCATACAACGATGGATGGTTTGTTGATGTCAATCCCAGCGATCCATCTGAGATGGACGACCTGATGACCAATGCCGAGTGTCTTGAAAAACTGAAAGGAGCAGATTAAATGCTTTACTTGCCTCATACCAGTGAAGAAATTGCTTCAATGCTTAAGGTTGTGGGGGTTGATGACCTTGACGGTCTTTTCTCAACCGTCCCTGAGAATTGCCGTTTAAGGGACAATCTCAATCTGCCTGAGGCATTGAGCGAGTGGGAATTGAATGACCATATGGCCTCTATTTCCAGTAGCATGGCCGTCTCCCCGGATTATAAAGTGTTCATGGGAGCAGGTAGTTATGAACATTTTATTCCTGCGTCGGTATCGTACCTTTTAGGTCGCTCCGAGTTTGTAACATCGTATACTCCCTACCAGCCGGAAATGAGCCAGGGAACACTCCAGGCGATTTATGAGTATCAGACGCTTGTTGCCAGGCTACTGGGTATGGAAATAGCAACCGCATCGCATTATGATGGTGCCACAGCCCTGGCCGAATCACTGCTTATGGCCGTTCGTGTAACAAAGAGGCGAAAAGTCGCCATTTCAAGTCTGATTCATCCTCTATATCGTCGAGTGGTTCAAACCTATTTTAATCCCACCGGTTATGAAGTTTTGGAACTTAACTATCTTAAAAATGGTATGACCGATTTTACAGGGCTTGATGAAATGGATGACCTTGCAGCAGTTGCGGTTCAGTCGCCAAATTTTTTAGGATGCATTGAAGAACTACAGGCCATTGGGGAAAAGGCTCATGCTAAAAAGGCCCTTTTCATCTCTTCCTTTACAGAAGCACTTGCTTACGGGCTCCTTAAAAATCCCGGGAGTCAAGGCGCTGACATTGTGTGCGGAGAAGGTCAGAGTCTGGGTATTCCCCAGACCTTTGGTGGACCGGCACTTGGGATCCTCGCAAGCAGAAAGGAATATATGCGCAACTTACCTGGTCGCTTGATTGGCCAAACAAAAGATCTGGATGGAAAAAGAGGCTTTGTTCTTACGCTTGCTACCAGGGAGCAGCATATTCGCAGGGAAAAGGCGACTTCAAACATTTGCACCAACAATAGCCTCTGTGCTCTGGCGGCTGCAATGTATATGGCCTCTGTAGGAGGTACCGGGATACGGGAACTTGCCCGTCTTAACCATGATAAGGCCGAGTATCTTAAAAAAGAACTAAAAAAGGCGGGATTTAAAATAAGCTTTGACAGGCCCACATTCAATGAATTCGTGGTGGAATTCCCTCCAGACTTTGAGGTCAACTACAAGCGCCTTCTGGAGACAAAGATAATAGCAGGCCTTTCTCTGGCTCCCTATTATCCTGAACTTGCCAACCATTATCTTTTGTGTGTAACGGAAACCAAGTCCATGGAGGAAATGGATGAATTAGTAAGCAAATTGAGGAATTGAGGGATTGGGGAATTCCCAAATTACCAAATTAATAGAGAGGTTAAATCATGAAAGAATCTTTAGGTACTACAGGCCTTATATTAAATGAACCGCTACTTTGGGAAAAGGGGAAAAAGGGAAGATGCGGATTTTCCATTCCCCGGCGTGACGTTGAATCCTGCCCCTTGGATGAGGACCTTACATTCGAAGGCCCTGACTTTCCGGATCTGAGTGAGGTTGATGTGGTACGTCATTACACCAGGCTGTCCCAGTGGAATTTCGGAGTGGATTCTGGTATGTACCCGTTAGGTTCATGCACCATGAAGTACAGTCCGAAGACAAATGAAAAGCAGGCAGGCCTTCCGGGATTTAGCTGGGCCCATCCCCTGCTTCCGGCCAATCTATCTCAGGGAGCTCTCAAGATTATGTTTGAATTTGAGCAATATCTTGCTGAAATCACGGGTATGGACGCAACCACCCTTCAGCCTGCAGCAGGGGCCCATGGAGAGCTTACCGGAATGCTTCTTATTTATGCCTTTAATAAAAGCAAAGGGGTGCGGCGTTCAAAAATAATTATTCCGGATACTGCTCACGGGACAAACCCTGCCAGTGCGGCCCTCTGCGGTTACAGTCCGGTGTCTGTAAGATCCAACGAACAGGGGATACTTTCTGCGGAGGCCATTGCTGATGTCATGGACGATGATACAGCCGGAATTATGGTAACCAACCCCAACACACTTGGTCTTTTTGAAGAAAACATCCAAAAAATAGCCGAAATCGTCCACTCCAAAGGAGGGCTGGTGTATTGTGACGGTGCAAACATGAATGCAGCTATGGGTATTGTACAAATGGGCAAAATCGGGGTTGACATCATGCATCTTAACCTCCATAAGACCTTTTCGACTCCCCACGGGGGAGGAGGTCCCGGTTCAGGTCCTGTATGTGTCAAAAGGCATCTTGAGCCATTTCTGCCTGTTCCGCGCGTGATCCAGGAGAATGGCAGATTTATTCTTGCTGAAAATTATCCTGAATCCATAGGCAAGATTTCAGCATTTCATGGAAATTTTGGGGTCATGATAAAGGCTTACAGTTATCTTCGTAGCATGGGGCCAAAAAATCTGAAAAAGGCCAGCCAGCTTGCTGTCTTGAATGCAAATTATGTCAAGGAAATGTTAAAGGATACATTACATCTTGCCTATGACAGACCGTGTATGCATGAATGCGTTTTTTCCGATAAATATCAAATGGCCTATAAGGTTACAACCCTGGAAATGGTAAAACGACTTATGGATTACGGATTTCATCCGCCCACCGTTTATTTTCCGTTGGTAGTACAGGGTGCGATCATGTTCGAACCAACTGAGACAGAGTCAAAAGATGACCTCGATCAATACATTGAAGCATTCAAAGCCATTGTAAAAGAGGCAATGGAAGAGCCGGACCTGCTGCATGAAGCACCAAAAATCTGCAAGGTAAAAAGGCTGGATGAGACAACAGCGGCTCGGAAACCATGTCTTGCAGGCTGAAAGCGCAAAGCACAAAGGGCAAAGCGCGGAGAGTTATTTGCTATGCGCCATGCTCTATGCGGAGTGAAGTTACAAAAAAGATACTTTGCTTGATGGAAAAGTTGATAATATGAACGATAATCAACATAAATATCTCCTTAAGAAGATAGGAATATGAAATGAGACCGTTGAAAAATGGCCGCTCTGTCATTGCGAATGAATGTGAAGCAATCTCTAACTCATTGAAAATATAAAAGATTGCCACGTCGCTTCGTTCCTCGCAATGACTTGTAAGATAATTTTTCAAAGGTCTCGAAATATATCCTAAGCTTTGGGTTAATGCCCTAAAAAATTATTTCTATGATCCAGATTGATTACATAGGTCGGGACCGGAATTACGGATTTTTGACTTTGCAACATCTTTGCTTTGAATGCAGTGTTTGCAGCTTACATTGCGTGGTTCAACATTTAAAAGCATATGACAATTCTCGAACCTTTTTTTATGAGCTTTTGCGATCAGATAAACCTCAAGCACAGTTATCTCTATGGTGTTGCTCTGCATGCCACAAATGCTCTGAATCATGCCCGCAAGATGTAGATCTCGCCCGTGTGGTTGCTAGCTTCCAAGAACGTTCATTAGAAGAAGGATACGCGCCTAGTTTTGTTTACAAACTCGTGGAGATGGTGCTTTCAACTGGGATGTCTTTTCCAGTAACACAAAAGGCTATCAAAGAACGTGAAAATCTAGGGTTATCAGCATTCAAGTTTGAGGCTGTTGAGGACATCCAGCGCATTGCAAAACGCACGGGACTACTAGAGAAGTTAGAAAATCTCCGATCCAGTTCTACAGTTATTCGGTATCTATAAGAGAGCACCAGTAGTGCCATGAACAAAACTAAATAATTACTCAGAAAATGACCTCGGCGCTTCGCTTCCGGGTTATTCATGAAAGAAACGTTAAATTGAGCATGGAGGTGTCTTTTTTCACATCATGCCCTCTAATAGGGGGCCTCAGCGTGCCGCTTCAAACCCTGCGCACAAGCAACTCGTCATTGTCTTCTAGGGCCTTTGTCCGTGTGCGCTGGTTTGAAGCGGCCTACCGACTTGTCATTGTGAGGGCATGGTAAAAAAAGATATCTTCATGCTCTTTTACATATTAAGTTACTCAGGAGAGGTAGAGATGATACCAATCAGATACGTGCTTTTTTTAGGATGTTTGATTCCCACCCGTTTTCCCCAATTTGAATACTTGGCTCGCAAGACGCTAGCACAATTAGGAATCGAGTTAGTAGATGCAGAAGGCTTTACTTGCTGCCCAGACCCTGTGCGTTTCGGGGCCGCGGACCGCTTTACGTGGTTAGCTCTCGCTGCCAGGAATTTATCTATCGCTCAGAGGCTTGGTTTACCTATCTTGACTTTGTGCCCCACTTGTACATTTACCCTTTCCACGGCAAATCAGGAATTACAGGAACGGCCTATGTTAGCCCGAAAAGTAAACCAGGTGCTTGAAGAGGTTGGCCATAATATCAATGGGCCGGTTACAGTAAAGCACTTTTTGAGGGTGATCTATGAGGATGTGGGCCTAAAGAGGCTCAGCGATGAAGTTAGGCGGCCGC
Source organism: uncultured Desulfobacteraceae bacterium (assembly GCA_964436665.1). Taxonomy (GTDB): domain Bacteria; phylum Desulfobacterota; class DSM-4660; order Desulfatiglandales; family B25-G16; genus CAYTDY01. The sequence continues at coordinate 27,988 of CAYTDY010000003.1, read as the reverse complement.
TCGCCGAATTGAAAATTGCTTGTCATAGTGGATGCCACGAAAGCAGCCCCAAAGCCATCTTGCAGTTTGACAATCCTTTTAGCCCTGTTAAGGCGGATAAGATTCTCGATGCAATGGGGGCCTGCGTTGTTGATTACCGGGAAAAGTCTATATGTTGTGGAGCTCCACTGACTTTAGCCGGAGCATTAGATGATTCTCTGACTGTGGTGAAGAAAAAAGTTGAAGATATGAAGCGATATGGTGCTGAGGCATTGTCTGTAGCATGTGCATTTTGCTTTCAACAATTCGAGATTGGGCAGGTGATGGCCTTTCGGAAGCGCATTACCGACGTTCAGCTTCCTGTATTTCACTTTCTGGAACTCCTGGCTCTTGCTATGGGATGGAGTTTAGATGACATTGGCTTCAAGAAGCACAAGATCAAAGAAGGTCAAAAAACTTTAGCCTCAAAATTTCGATAAGGAACTTGAAATGTTCAAAGATGTGGAAACAATTTGCCCATTCTGTGGTGTAGGCTGCCGCATAGTTCTTAGAGTGAATGATCAACATCATATTGAAGGAGTATACCCCAGCGATAAAGGGGTCAATCAGGGAAAGCTTTGCATCAAGGGATGGAGCGCTCATGAGTTCATTGAACATAATGACAGGTTGAAGCAACCATTATTGAGAGAGGACCGATCCCAGCCCTTCCGAACTGTCAGCTGGGACGAAGCCTTAAACTGGATTAGAAGGAGTTTATTGCATGTCTTGGAAAAGCATGGTCCGCATGCCGTAAGTCTTATAGGATCAGCCAAGTGCTCGAATGAGGATAACTACGCACTTCAAAAGTTTGGGAGAGCTGTAGCGAAGACGTCTAACATCGATAATTGTGCCCGGCTTTGCCACGCTTCCACAATGACCGGCCTGACAACTGCGTTCGGCAGCGGGGCTATGACTAATAGCATAGAGGAGCTGGAAGATGCGGACGTGTTATTAATTATAGGCTCCAACACTACTGAACAGCATCCTCTCATCAGTCGGAGAATTTTGAGGGCTATTCTGGACAAGGATCGCACTTTGATCTTAATTGATCCTCGCCGGATTGATTTAGCGGGATGCAGTCATATGTATCTCCAGCCTTATCCTGGTAGCGACATTGCTTTGATCAATGGCTTCATTCATATAATTCTAAAGGAGCGGATGGAAGACCGGGACTTCATCATAAAGCGTGTAGAGGGATTTGATGACTTGGCAAAAAGTATTATCGATTATACTCCTGAAAGTGTATCAAAGATTACTGGGGTCCCGCCTAAAGAAATTGTCAAGGCCGCTCGCCTTCTTGGCCACGCCAAAAGGGTATCCATAGTGTATGGCATGGGAGTCACTCAGCATGCTACCGGAACGGACACGGTGTTGGCCTTGACTAATCTGGCGCTAATCACGGGAAACGTCGGGCGGCGATCTACTGGTGTGAACCCTCTGAGAGGACAAAACAATGTTCAGGGCACTTGCGATGTGGGGTGTCTTCCTGATGTATTCCCTGGATACCAGGGGGTGAGCGATCCCTCTATTCACAAGTTTTTCCAGAAAACTTGGTCAACAACTCAGCTACCACGAGAAGTTGGGGTTACCATGTGCGAAATGTTTAATGGGATTCTAAATGGGAAGATCCATTGGATGTATATTATGGGAGAAAACCCTGCTCTTTCAATGCCAAATTCACTACAGATTTCTCAGGCGTTAGAACAGCTGGATTTACTTGTTGTTCATGATATTTTTCTAAATGAAACTGCTTCATTTGCTCATGTAGTCCTCCCTGGGGTTAGCTTTGCCGAAAAAGATGGAACCTTCACTTCGACAGAGCGGCGCGTACAAATGGTTCATAAAGCCATTAAGCCTTTGGGAAGAGCCAAGCAAGAGTGGCAAGCCATAGGGGAACTATCCCGTCGTATGGGCTACAACGGGATGAATTGGAGAACATCAGAGGAGGTTTTCCGCGAAATTTCACAAGTTACACCCATTTACAGGGGAATGTCCTACAATTGTTTGGGAGATAATGGAATTCAATGGCCTTGTCCTGAGGTGGGTCATCCTGGTACACAGTTTCTTCATGAGAAGCAGTTTTCGCGCGGAAAAGGACTTTTAGTGCCTGTACATTATAATCCACCACCAGAGGTACCTGATAAACATTATCCCATGGTTTTGATAACAGGTCGGACTCTGTTTCACTTCCATACTGGTACTATGACGAGGCGGTCTCCTACCCTTCAAGCACTGTTGGATGAAGCCTATATTGAAATCAACCCTCGAGATGCGTCTCTTCTTGGGGTGCAAGAAGGGCAAATCATCAAGGTACAGTCCAGACGGGGTTTCATAAACGTAAAAGCTCATATAAAGGAGACTATTCCTCGAAATATACTCTTCATCCCTATCCATTTTGCAGAGGCCTCGGCAAACGTCTTGACTATGCAAGAGCTTGATACTAAATCCGGGATTCCAGAGCTTAAAATTTGCGCAGTGCGTGTAGAGCCATAATTAGTGTCCCATAAGAACAAAAGAAGGATTCCACCATTCAATTACAAAGACTCCGCATTGAAGTACTGTAATAATAAATCTATCCATAGAAATAGAAAATGGCTTTATATAGAACTATCAACGATCGAATATGCTAAAGCATGGGATTTGCAATGTAGTCTTGTAGCTGCAAGAAAAGATCGAATTATTGATACGGATATTGTTTTATTCTTGGAACACCTACCTGTTTTCACTCTTGGCCGCAGGGGCGGGTTGAATAATTTAACTGTGTCTGAGGATTTTCTGGAAAAAGCAGGAATTCCAGTGATTCAAGTAGAAAGGGGAGGCAACATTACCTTTCACGGACCAGGACAGCTTGTTGTTTACCCTATCATTGACATGAGAACATCCAGGTTAGGGGTAACGGATTATGTCGACAATTTGGAAGAAGTTATGATAAGGACGGCTGCGGACCAGGGAATAATGGCTGAACGAAATCCCATAAACAGGGGAGTCTGGGTCGGCAACAATAAACTGGGGAGCATCGGGATAGCGATTCGCCATGGAATTTGTTTCCATGGCATTGCATTTAATGTCAGTCTTTCACTGAAACCTTTTGGATGGATAAAACCCTGCGGTCTTCAAGATATAGGGATGACCTCCATTGAGCGGGAACTCTCACATAAAGTATCCATGAGCAAAGTCCGCGAGACTGTAAAGCATCACATCAAAGCGATTTTTGGGGTTGAGCTTGTTATGATAGACCTGAAGGAATTGAAGATTGAAGATTTTTAATTGATGAATCAACAACCGTTCACGGGTTCAGAGGTTCAGGGTTCACCGAAAACCCGCCTGCCATCCGGCGGGCAGGTCTGAACCGCTAATTCGTGAGTTTTGAAAGGTAACCCTGAACGGTGAAATCTGAACCTGTGAACGCCTACATGAATCATAACCTCCAACAGAAAACGCGGGGCGGTAAGCCACACTGGCTAAAGCGGCGTTTTCCAACGGGGACCACATATGAAAAAGTCAGGAATCTGCTAAAAAAAAGCCGGCTTCACACAGTGTGCGAGGAAGCCAAATGTCCCAACATCTGGGAGTGTTTTTCCCATCAGACTTCAACATTCCTGATTATGGGGCCTTATTGCACCCGCAATTGCCGTTTCTGCGCAGTGGAACACAGACAGCCAGGCTCGCCAGATCCTGGAGAACCGGCCAGGGTAGCCGAAGCTGCACAAAGCATGGGGTTGTGCTATGTAGTCATCACCTCTGTCACACGGGACGATCTCCCTGATGGAGGAGCAAGTTTTTTTGCAGAAACAATTAAAGAGATTCGCAAAAGGATGCCCAAAGCCCTTGTGGAGATTTTGATACCGGATTTTCAGGGGAATATAGATGCTCTTCATGCAGTTATAAATGCTCATCCAGATGTTTTGAACCATAATCTTGAAACCGTCCCCCGTCTTTATAATTCGGTTCGGCCAGAGGCTGTGTACAGTCGCTCACTTGAATTACTAAAGAAGGCAAAAAATTTTGACCCCACTATTCCCACAAAGTCAGGTCTTATGCTCGGATTAGGAGAATTTCCCGAAGAAGTTGAAAAAACGCTGGAGGACCTTCTTGACGTAGGCTGCAGCATCCTGACACTTGGTCAATATCTTCAGCCCACACGTAAATACTTACAGGTTGAACGCTTTATACATCCCGAAGAGTTTGATAGCTGGAGGGAGAATGCTCTTAAAATGGGTTTTTCTAAAGTTGCCAGCGGACCGTTTGTGCGGAGCTCTTATCATGCAAGAGAACTCTATCAAGCAGCAATGCTTTGACTAAAGTTTGTACGATAGTAATTACTGGATGATAAATCCAGCATAGCCTACAACGTAGCTATAATCCCCACTTACATCTCCTGATGTGGCATAGGCTATTAAGCTTGCCTTAGTTGCACCAAGTTCCTTAGCTGCCACAAGGGTTATTGTCGTTGGGACTACACCGCACATAGATATATTATTCTTGTTAACTGTATCTAAGAGGCCGGCTGGATCAAGAGAGAGAATCTGATCTATTGCTAATTGGTCCTTTTTCTTGGCGCTTTCTTGAGATTCATAGTGGGTCATGTCAGTACTGGCTATAATGACAACAGGCTTGCCATACCTCTTTATAGCCCTGGCCATGGCCATACCTATTTCTTCACATGTTTTAAAGTCAGCTCTGTCAAGAACAACAGGAATAAATTCAACGTCAGGCTTGATGTATTGAATAAATGGTAATTGCACTTCAACGGAGTGCTCCTGGATATGGGCCTGATTATCAGCGCTTAACAAATTGGATTCTTCGATCAGAAGATTGGCCAGTTTTTCATTTATGGTAATATCACCCCCTGGCATCTTCCAAATACCTTGTGCCATAACAGCGAATGGTGCTCCAAGGCCATGGTGATTCGGGCCCATAACTATTACATCCTTGGTAATCTCGGCCTGAGAATAGACTGCCCCGGCAACATTTCCTGAGTAAATGAAACCGGCATGGGGAGATACTAAGGCCAGTACCTTTTCCTTTTTTTGTCCTTCTTTAATCCTGCCGGAAACGTCTTTTTTAAGATCCGATTCAATTCCTGGATAAAATTGACTTGCTACTGCTGGTTGACGTATCATTTTGATCACCTCGTTATTAGTTATTTGTTATTAGTTACTCGTTAATAGTTATTAACTCCTGAGTTTGAAGCTTGATAGTATAGGAATTTATTTTTTTGGACGCAGATAAACGCAGATTGTAAAGATTTTTAATGCGCCTGAGGCGCATAAATAAAAAGAGCTAATATAATAATTATCTGCGGATATCGGCGAAAATCTGCGTCCCAATTTAATTCTTGAAACTCTATAGGAAATTTCTCATCCATTAATATTATTTGTTTACATATTATGATAAATTTTTGCAATATACCAACACCCCATTTTTCCAGAACCCATCATTCCATGATTCCAGTATTCAAACATTCTAATTGTGAGCAGAGCGAACTGACTTGAGAACTATGGTGCTGAAATTAGGGCTAACCTCAGAGTATTCAAAGCTATTATTGCCCCCCTGCTCTGAAGGGTAGGAATATCGCCACCCATTTTCCAGGCATAGTTCCCATTGACATCTTTACCGGAAACTACCACGTGAGCATCAACCTCGTAAGCCTTTTGAGTTTTGTTTAATGTTCCTAAAACAGCTAAACCAATTGAACTATTTCCTACATTTTTTATTTTTTTGGCAAGCGCCTCAGCTGTCTCTTTGGTGATCTCAATAGTAGAACTTTTTTTATTTAAAAAAGAGATAATCTGTTCTCTTTTTCCTAATATAATACTTTCCTTAAGAGGGGATGATGGTGACCTTTGAAGTCTCGCCGTTAGCGTTCCCCCTGAAAAGGTCTCTATAACACTCAAGGTGTCTCCTCTTTTATTTAGAAGGGAGGCAACAACCCCATCGAGGGTATCTTCATCAACGCCATATATATTAATTCCCAGACGTGATCTGATCTCTTGCTCGATTGGTCGGATAAGCTTCTCAGCCTCCTTTGCATTTTTTGCATTGGCCGTTATACTGATAGATATATCACCTGGTGATGCCAGAAGACCAACAGTTGGATTGTTGTTAGCGTCAATAAGATCTTTTATCTGGCTATCTACCTTACTTTCACCTATACCAGTTACCTTTAGGACACTGGAGGTAATCAATTCCTTATTAAGGTTAAAATGTTTCTTCAGGTAAGGGACTACCTCCTTGTTTAGGAGGTGTTTTAGCTCTTTTGGTACGCCAGGAAGTGCAATAATTAACTTTGATTCCCTCTCAATAATAAATCCGGGAGCTGTTCCTACTTCATTGGGAATTGGGATGGACCCATCAGGTATAAAGGCCTGTTTTTTATTGTTTTCTGACATTTTGTAACTGAAATGTTTAAAAATAGATTCGATCTGTTCCATCAATTCTTCTTTGAATATAAGTGGAGAACCTACAAGATCAGCTATCACCTCTCTTGTCAGGTCATCTTCTGTGGGCCCAAGGCCACCTGTAGTAATAACGAGACTGGTTCTCTCCAATGCATGAGAGAGAATATCTTTTATTTGAGTATAATTGTCTCCTACGGTAGTGTGAAAGGCTATGTTAAGTCCGATAAGATTTAGCTTGCGGGAGAGATAAGATGCATTAGTATCTATTATGCGGCCAAGTAAAAGTTCACTACCGATAGTTACTATTTCGCAATCCATAGTGATATTCTCTTATTTTTCTTTTATGCATTCATCCCAAATAGGGGCTGGAACTGTTTCTTAAGATATCGCCTTGATGGAATTGGCCCTATCCCGACAAACACTGCTGTATGCTTACCTTTCTTTCAGAGGGAAGCAAACCGAGGGTCTATTGGTGTGCCGGCTATTTTTGTTTTATAATATCTGTTAATTATATGTTTATCTGCTTCGAATGCCATATCAGGAAAACGTCCAGAAAGCGGGAACCATTCTAATTTCTCCATATCATCGCCTGGTCTTAACATGCCGCTGATTTTTTTTGCCAGCAGCACAATGACTAAGGTATGTAATTCAGGTGAGAGAAAATTAGAGACAACACTGATAATGGAGATGATTTTTATTGAAAGATTAGTTTCCTCCATTATTTCTCTATGGGCTGCGGATAAGAAATTTTCATCAAACTCGATAAATCCGCCAGGGAGACTCCATTTTTCTCCCATAAAGACCTTTTTGGCCCTTTTCCCTAATAATATCATATCATCATCAACAATTAAAACCACTACCCCTGGGTATGGATTTTTATATAAAATAAAGCCGCACCTTGAGCACCTCACCCTGCTATGCCTATCAGAGGATATTAGATCACATATTGCACCACATCTGGGACAATACTTATCTATATCAATTGGCCTATTCTTTAACCTATTATAGACCTCAAATATTTGTTTTGTTTTCATTTTGCCTTGTATCTTACTACTTTCTATTCAGCAATTCAAGTGGAGTAAGGGGAGGAAATTTTCTTGACAAAAAGAAGCACTGGCTATAAAAGCAAACCTTAGTTATTTAAAGATATTTATATTCCCTGGTTAATAATTTTGAGTTCTAAATGAAAATCGATTTGACAAACATCCCTCCAGAGGGTAAAAAAATAAATTTTAGATTTACACCCGATTGGTGGAGACCGGATTTTGATGAGGATCGGATCATGGGGCTTGAAAGCCCCCTTTCTGCATGGATGAAGATATACCCAGCTGGCAAAAAGATTGTATTAGAAGGTTTTTTATCTGCCAGATTGCTTTTGACATGTGATAGATGCCTTGAACCCTATACCTGGGATTTATCAACAGATTTTAGGATATATTTATCAATGTTTCAATTTAAGGAAGAATTAGATGTTGAACTATCAGAAGATGATCTTAATTTCGATTTCATTGATGGTAAGTTTTTGGACTCTGATCAGATAATAAAAGAGCAGCTTATCCTTAATTTGCCTATGAAGATTCTATGCACTAAAGACTGTAAGGGGCTCTGCCCCATATGTGGCTGTAATTTGAATATGACAAGCTGTTCATGTTCATCAAGATATGAAACATTTGGTAATGTCAATGGATAATTGTCAGTTGTCCATTGGAAGGAATTGTGAATAATAACCAATAACAAATGACCAAATTAAGGAAATTTCATTATGCCTGTACCTAAGAGGAAAAAATCAAAATCAAGAAGGGATATGGGGAGATCCCATCATCATATAAAAATGCCAAATATCTCATTTTGCCCTCAATGTCACGAACCCATCCTGCCCCATCATGTTTGCATGAACTGTGGTACCTATAAGGGGAAAACAGTAATCAAAAAAGAAGAGGGTTAATCTGAACATAGCTGTGGATGCAATGGGAGGAGACCATGCCCCCGGAGTTATCGTTCAAGGAACTCTTCTTTTAGGGGTTAAAGGGGTTGGGATTATATGTCATGGCGGTTTTTCCTCTAAGGCTATAAAGAATGCAATTAGAATAGCTACAGATTTTGTCAATAATCATATTCAAGAGAGGCTGGAACAATGGATGGCTAAATTTTAAGAGAGACCTTTGAAAAATGGCCGCTCTGTCATTGCGAACGAATGTGAAGCAATCTCTAACTCATTGAAAATATAAAAGATTGCCACGTCGCTTCGCTCCTCGCAATGACATGTAAGATAATTTTTCAAAGGTCTCCAAGAGAAAGGCCTTTAACGAAATTGATGCCATTTCAATGACAGAGGGAAAAAATTGTCTAAACAAAGAAGGATAGTGGTTGTGACTGGGGGTTCTAAGGGAATTGGCAGGGCAATTTGTCTCAGATTTGCCAGAGAGGGGGCGAGGATTATATTTGTTCACTATGACCCTGATGACCTTAAAGCAAATGAGACATTAGAACTTCTTGATGAAATGGATGTGGAGGCGAAATCAAAGAGGCTCGACGTCTCTTCATTTGGCGCTGTTGAAGAATTTTTTCAGGAAGTATTAAGGGAGTTTCAAAGGGTAGATGTATTGGTTAATAATGCCGGGGTGGCAAGAGACGCATTTCTGATAAGAATGTCTGAAAATCAATGGGACCAGGCCCTCCTGGTTAACCTTAAAGGAGTCTTTAATTGTACTAAGGCAGTGATGCGATCAATGATAAAAGAGAGAAGTGGAAAGATTGTAAATATTTCATCTGTCGTTGGACAGATTGGAAATATTGGCCAGTCAAATTATGCGGCCTCCAAGGCAGGCATAATGGGTTTCACAAAGAGTATTGCACGGGAATTGGCTACCAGAGGTATTACAGTTAATGCAGTAGCACCAGGTTTTATCAAGACAGAGATGACAGAAAACCTTCCTGATAAGGCAAAGAAGGCCTTTTTTGCCCAGATTCCTATGGGCAGGATTGGAGAACCTGATGAGGTGGCCGAAACGGTTTATTGGTTGGCTTCTGCTAGTTCAAATTATATAACAGGACAGGTTATTCATGTAAATGGTGGTCTTTATATGTAAGGTTACTTAAAAAACAATTTATGGAGGTGTACATGTCTGTTGAGGAGAAAATAAAAAAGATTATTTGTGAGCAGTTGGAGGTTAGTGAAGAAGATGTGGTTCCAGAGGCATCATTCGTGGATGATTTGGGTGCAGACTCCCTCGATCAAGTAGAATTGATTATGGCCATGGAAGAGGAATTTGGTATCTCTATCTCTGACGAAGATGCTGAAAAGATTGCCACTGTCCGGGATGCTATTGAATATGTTGGAAAAAGTGAAGGGTAAGCTACCATTTGAATAATCAAGGAGAAAACTGGATGACAAGGAGAGTTGTCATTACAGGATTAGGAATGGTTACACCCCTTGGGATTGGAGTAAAAGAAAATTGGGAGGCTATCTCAAAGGGCAAATCTGGGATAGGGCCAATTACCAAATTTGATGCCTCTTTATTTCCTTGCCAGATTGCTGGTGAAGTCAAGGGTTTTAAGTCTGAGGATTTTCTTACACCGAAGGATGCCAAGCATTTTGATATCTTCATTCACTATGCCATAGCCTCAGCTCGAATGGCCATTGAAGATTCAAAGCTCAAGATAACACCAGAAAACAATAATCGGGTAGGGTGTGTGACAGGTTCTGGTATAGGTGGATTGCGCAACATTGAGGTTTATCATAAGGTTCTTTTGGAAAAGGGGCCAAGGAGGATAAGCCCCTTTTTTATCCCTGGCATAATTGCCAATATGGCCCCAAGCCAGATAGCTATTGAGTTCGGGGCCAGAGGTCCAAACACCTGCATAGTAACAGCATGTGCTGCCAGTTCCCATGCCATTGGTGAGTCATTTAAAATAATTCAGCGGGGGGCAGCTGAAGTGATGATAACCGGTGGAACAGAGAATGTCATAACCCCCTTGGCATTAGGAGGATTTACCTCTATGAAATCCCTTTCAACAAGAAATGATGAACCTGAGAAGGCATCAAGGCCTTTTGATATAGAAAGGGATGGTTTCATAATGTCAGAGGGTGGTGGTATCATTGTTTTAGAAGAATTAAATTATGCACTTGATAGGGGTGCAGATATATATGCTGAAATAATTGGCTATGGCATGTCATCAGATGCTTATCATATAGTGGCCCCTGACCCTGAAGGAATAGGGGCAGGCCTTTGTATGGAGGCAGCACTTAAAGATGCAGGATTAAATCCTGCCGATATTGATTACATAAATGCGCATGGAACGAGTACAAAATTAAATGATATCTCGGAGACAAAGGGAATAAAATCCGTTTTCGGGGAGTATGCATTCAAGGTTCCTATAAGTTCTACCAAATCGATGACAGGACATATTTTAGGTGGTGCTGGTGTGGCAGAGGCGATATATTCTATTTTAACCATAAAAAATAGCCTTATTCCCCCAACCATCAATTATGAATTTCCAGATCCTGAATGCGATCTTGACTATGTCCCGAACAAGGCCAGAAAGGCAAAGGTAAGAACTGTGCTATCCAATTCTTTTGGGTTTGGCGGCACTAATAGTTCATTGATTTTCAGAGAATATGTACCCTAAAGGATTAGTTGCTGGTTCCTCGTTGATGGTTGCTGGATAAGAAAACAAGTAACGGGTAACAAGTAACGAGTAACGAAAAATGGATATAATTATTGGATCTGATCACGCCGGATTTGATTTAAAAGAGGAAATAAAGAGATTTTTGTCCCAAAAAGGCGACTATAGTGTTAAGGATGCAGGGGCATTCAGTCATGAGTCAATTGATTACCCAATCATTGCCCATGAGGTAGCTAAAAATATTGCTGAAAAGAAGTATAGTAGGGGGATATTAATATGTGGTTCAGGGATTGGCATGTCAATAGCTGCTAACCGATATAAAAATGTCAGGGCTGCCCTTTGCCACAATCTCTATACAGTTAAGCTTAGCAGAAAGCACAACGATGCCAACATACTTGTCCTCGGAGGAAGGGTTCTTGGTTTTGGCCTGGCCTTAGAGATGGTAGATCTTTTTTTACGTACCGATTTTGAGGGGGGCCGACATCAAAGGAGGTTGGAGGAGATTGAAACTTGAAATTTGTTGTTCCTTATTGTCGGAACTTCTGGTTTCTGGGTGAATTTATTGCATTTATCCAGTTTCAAGTTTACAATTTCAAGTATTAAACGAAGGTAATAGATTAGTCTGAATAAGATTGATCCTTAAATTACTAATATTATCGAGGCTGAAAAGACCAGCCCGGGAGCCTCGGAACTGAAGAAAAGGCCATACTCGTTAAGAAGATATGAGTTATGAAAAGATCTCTCTTTGGAGTCAGTTTCACCTATATTGGTCTATAAAAATTTTGGGAGATTCATTGCCAAGACCTTCATGGCCAGAATATTTTATTTCCATTGCAAAGATGGTAGCCACAAGATCAACCTGCCTGAGGAGGAAAGTTGGCGCAGTGTTGGTCAAAGATAAAAGGATCTTGGCTACAGGTTATAATGGTGCACCGACTGGTATAAGACACTGTGAGGAGGTTGGCTGCCTGAGGGAAAATTTAAAGGTAAAGCCGGGTGAAAGGCATGAGCTATGCCGGGGTCTTCATGCCGAGCAGAACGTAATTATACAGGCTGCCTATTATGGAGTTATTACTAAAGGAACAACCCTTTACGCTACCCATATGCCTTGTATCATTTGTTCAAAGATGCTGATTAATGCAGGGGTAGAAAAAATCTTTTTTTTAGAAGGTTATCCAGATTCTCTGGCAGATGAGATGCTGGCCGAGGCAAATATTGAAGTAGTGAGGTTAACTCTATGAAGTGTCCATTTTGTGGGGAAATAAGGAATAAGGTCATTGATTCCAGGTTAAGTAAAGATGGAGGGATGATACGGAGAAGAAGGGAGTGTCTTAATTGTCAAAAGCGTTTTACCACCTATGAAAAGGTTGAGGCTGTTTTACCCATGGTGGTAAAAAAGGATGGAAGGAGAGAACCTTTCAGCCATGAAAAGATCAGGGCGGGCATTCAGAAAGCTTGCCAGAAGAGACCAATAAGCATTAATAGGATTGATGATTTTGTTGACTCTCTGGGACAGCTATTTCAGGAAAGTGGCCATAGGGAGATAAAGGGTTCTGATATAGGTGAAAGGGTGATTGAAAAACTTAAAGAATGGGATGATGTTGCCTATGTCAGGTTTGCATCTGTTTATCGGCAATTTAAGGATATAAATGAGTTTATGGTGGAATTAAAAGAACTTCTTGATGAGAGACGAGAGGAAGATAAATCTTAATACTGCCTAACCGGGATTCAGGAATTATAAATTAAGGAATTCCTTAATACCTAAATCCCTCAATTCCTAAATTTACTTGTCAGTGTTCGAAAAAAACATATCAAAAAATTTTCTACCAGAAAAACATAAATTCCATTATTAATAGACCAATGGATGGCGATGAAATATTTATGAAACAGGTGCTCCGGCTTGCGAGAAAAGGCCTGGGCTTAACCTCTCCAAATCCTGCAGTAGGGGCCCTTGTAGTGAAAAATGGCCAGATTATTGGCTCAGGATATCATAAAAAGGCAGGGGCTCCACATGCCGAAATTGAGGCCTTATCTAAGGCAGGTAAAAGGGCAAGGGGATCCACCCTATACGTTAATCTGGAGCCCTGCAACCATTATGGTAGAACCCCCCCATGCACAAAGGCCATATTAGAAAGTGGCGTCAGGAGAGTTGTTGTTGGAATCACTGATCCGAATAAGAGTGTTGTTGGTAGTGGATGTAACTTTCTTCGCTCTGAAGGTGTTGAGGTGAAATGCAATGTGTTGGAAGATAAGTGCATTAGATTGAACGAGGTCTATTTAAAGTATGTAACGAAAGGTAAACCTTTTGTGATTGTGAAGGGTGCTCTTACCCTTGATGGGTGGATAGCTACACAGACAGGTAATTCAAAGTGGATCACAAATGAAAAATCAAGAAAATTTGTTCATGCCTTAAGAAAGAGGGTGGATGCTATCATGATTGGTATAGAAACTCTTATAGCAGATGAACCTCTATTGACACCTTATTTAACAAGAAGATCAGCTCGAGATCCTGTTAGGGTTATAGTAGATACAAATTTAAGGATTCCCTTAGACAGTAGAGTGCTTAATTCACGAACATCTGCCTTGACCATTATAGCTGGTGGTAGTAATATAAATAATGTAAAGAAAAAAAATTTAGAAGGGCTCGGGGCTAGGATTATTACCTGCCGGATAAGAGATGGGCGCATCGATCTGGCCGATTTAATGGATAAATTAGCAGGAATGTCAATAAGTTCAGTTTTAGTCGAAGGTGGGGCAACTATATTTGGTACAGTTATAAGAGAGGGACTTGTTGATAAATTTTATATATTCCTGGCACCTAAAATTTTGGGTGGCGATAATGGTATACCATTCATGAGAGGGCCTGGATGTGATGCAATAGAAGATTGCTTGACATTGAAGGTTTCAATGGTCAGGAGATTTGATGATGATATTATGGTCGAGGCATATCCGAGGCGACATTCTGCGAATGTCGAATTGAAAATTGAAAATTGAAAATTTTAAAATGAAGCGAAGCGACTATGTTTACCGGTATTGTTGAGGGGATTGGAGAGGTAAGAAACATCCGGAAGATAGGTTCAGAGGCTACCTATATTATTAAAGCCCCTGAGTTTTTTTCTGATTGTAATCCAGGAGGAAGCATAGCCGTTGATGGTGTTTGCTTGACCATAACCGGTGTAAAAAGAGATCTGTTAACTCTGGATGTTTCAGCCGAGACTCTTGCGAGAAGCACATTAGGAAGATTAAAACAGGGTGAGATGGTAAACCTTGAAAGGGCGCTGAGATTGTCTGACCGATTAGGTGGACATCTTGTTAGCGGTCATGTAGATGGTACAGGGGTAATTGAGAGGATTGAAAAATTGCAAAGCTCATGGATTATTCAAATTGGTATAGATAAAACCTTAAGCAGGTATCTGATAGAGAAAGGTTCAATTGCTGTGGATGGAATTAGTTTAACGATCAACAGGTGTATGGGAGGCTCCTTTGATGTAAATATTATACCTCAGACTGCAAATATGACTACAATTTTAAAGAAAAGGGTTCGTAGCAGGGTGAACATAGAGACAGATTTGATTTCCAAGTATATAGAGAGATTTCTTTTTCATGACAGATTGCCCATATCTAAAGAAACAACATCAAGGATTAATAGAGATATGTTAATTAGATATGGTTTTGGAGAAGGTAATGAGCGGTTCTAATATAGAGGATGCACTCGAAGATTTACGGCAGGGCAAGATGATTATCCTTGTTGATGATGAGGACAGGGAGAACGAGGGCGATTTGACCATGGCTGCTGAGAAGGTCACTCCCAAGGCTATTAACTTTATGGCTAAATATGCAAGAGGCCTGATTTGTCTATCCCTCCATGCAGATATAGTTGAAAGGTTAAAACTTCCCTTGATGGTTCATGATAATCGGTCTCATTTTCAGACTGCCTTTACTGTTTCTATAGAGGCAAAGCATGGGGTAACTACAGGTATATCAGCTGCTGATAGGGCACATACTATCCTTACAGCTGTGGCAGATGATGCATCACCTGATGACGTGGTTCAGCCAGGGCATTTATTTCCCCTTAGGGCAAGGAGAGGGGGGGTGCTTTTCAGGACGGGGCAGACCGAGGGCTCTGTAGATATGGCAAGACTTGCCGGCCTAAAGCCGGCAGGTGTTATCTGTGAGATAATGAATGATGATGGTACCATGGCCAGAAGACCTGATCTTGATCGATTTAGCAAAAAACATGGTCTTAGAGTTGTTACTGTTGCAGATATAATTGCCTACCGCATGAGAAATGAGTCCTTTGTCCAAAAGGAGGCAGAAACTATTTTGCCAACCCCGTTTGGTGAATTCAAGGCAATAGCATTTAGAAATGAACTTGATAACAGTGAGCATCTGGCTTTAATAAAGGGAGAAATCGACCCGGACAAAGATATTTTGGTTAGGGTTCATTCTGAATGTTTAACAGGGGATGTCTTAGGTTCCTACAGATGTGACTGTGGAGATCAATTGAAAAAGGCCCTTAAGATGATTGAACAGGAGGGGCTGGGAGTTGTCATCTATTTAAGGCAGGAAGGTAGGGGAATAGGTTTTGCAAATAAGCTTAAGGCCTATGCGTTGCAGGATAAGGGCCTGGATACAGTGGAGGCAAATAAAAAGCTAGGCTTTGAGGCTGACTTGAGAGATTATGGTGTAGGTGCTCAGATTCTTGTTGCCTTAGGCATTAAAAGGATGAGAATAATGACCAACAATCCAAAGAAAATAGTAGGTCTTGAGGGTTATGACTTGACGGTCACGGACAGAGTGCCTATTGAAATCCCTCCAAGACCTGAGAATATTCGTTATCTTTTAACTAAATGCGAAAAGCTCGGACATATTATGGAAATTAATAAGTAGATTCATAAGGAGGGTACTCATGCCAAAACTTATTGAAGGAGAGGTTTCAGCAAAAGGAATTAAATTTGCAATTGTCGTTAGCCGTTTTAATGATTTTATAGGCCAGAGATTATTAGATGGGGCCTTAGATGCCCTAAAAAGGCATGGGGCGTCTGATGATCAAATAACCATTGTTAAGGTGCCTGGTGCCTTTGAAATCCCTTCCATGGCAAAGAGATTGTCTTCAGGCGATCGATTTGACTGTGTAATTTGTCTGGGGGTTGTAATAAGGGGTGCTACTCCACACTTTGAATACATCAGTAACCAAGTATCAAGAGGAATAGCCTCTGTTGCTCTTGAAAGCCGGATTCCTGTTGCATTTGGAGTGATAACCACTGATACATTAGAGCAGGCGATTGAAAGGGCTGGCGCAAAGAGTGGAAACAAAGGTTGGGATGCTGCTGTCTCGGCAATGGAGATGGTCAATCTGTTTAAGGTTTTTGATTAGATAACCTTGCTGGAAAATTGAAACTGGAAACTGGAAACTTGATTCAATTTTGAATCCTGCAAATTTAAGAGTTTGTTAAGCGCTGAAATCTTCCAACGAATTTAGGAATTATAGAGCAAATCTGTCCACTGCTTATTTATTTCAGGTGTTGCGGGTTTAGTGGTTGACAGAACATGTTTCCAGTTTCAAATTTCGAGTTTCAAGTTTCAAAAAGCACATGGGAAAGAGAAGGCGCTCGAGGGAACTGGCAATAAAGGTTCTTTTTCATCTTGAATTTTCAAAAGATGATCCTGCTATAGCCTTTGATTTAATCTGCAATAACTTTGACGCCTCTGAAGATGTTAAGCCCTTTTCTAAGGAACTTGTCCATGGGGTCTGCGCTCATATAAGAGAGTTGGATAGTTTGATAGGTAGTGCATCAAAAAATTGGCGATTTGAAAGGATAGCGAGGGTTGACCGCTCTATTTTAAGATTAGCTGTATTCGAGCTTTTATACAGGGATGATATTCCACCGAAGGTTTCTATTAATGAGGCAGTGGATGTAGGAAAGAAATTCGGTAGCGAGGAGTCAGGGGCATTTATTAACGGCATACTGGATAAAATTTATAATACCTTAATGACTAATAAAAAATCCTTAAATATTCGGTAATGCCCGTTGCCCGTTGCCCGTTGTTAAACAGATAATACAGACATTTGAAAAAAAACAACAAATTGCCGATAGAAACCAACGGACGACTGACAACCATAAACAGACATTATCAATATGAAATTGGATTTAAGGCTAACTCACAGAAGTTTAGATCAACTATGGTGCCAGGCCGTAGTTGCCTTCCTGTTTGAAGATGAATCCCTCCTTACAGAATACCTTTCCAGGCTCAATGAGAAATTAGCCGGTACTTTAGCCCCATTAATAGAAAGGCATTTCCTTACGGGAAAAAGAGATGAGATTATTTTAATTGCCCCACAAGAAATGATTAGAGCTGATAAGTTGTTATTTGTTGGCTTAGGACCGGTCAGCGGTTATTCATCCGAAATCTTGCCATATGTTATCAGGAATGTATCATCAACCATTGAGAGACTTAAATTATCTGAATTTGGGATCATGGTGCCCTGGGTTGAAGGGAGAGAAATAGATTATGCGGAATTGATAAGATTTATCATATGTGAATTAGCTGACTACTATTTTATGAGCAAAAAGGATGAAGTTGATTTTTTCTTAAAGGTAATAGTTTCAATAGAGGGGAGATTTTTTGCTGACTTACAATCTTTAGAGAAGAAATTAAGGATATATTTCGATCCGCTTGCGGCGGAATACTCTATAGTAATTGATAATAGTGGGAGTTCAGTAAATGAAAAAGTATGATTCTCAAGCAATAGAGGTCAAATGGCAGTCCTTCTGGGAAAAAAAGGGTTACTTTAAGGTCACTGAAGATAAAGGAAAGAAAAAGTACTACTTGCTTGAGATGTATCCATATCCCTCTGGCAAGATACATATGGGGCATGTCAGAAATTATGCTATCGGAGATGTAGTTGCACGATATAAGCGTATGAGAGGATTTAATGTCCTTCATCCAATGGGCTGGGATGCCTTTGGTATGCCAGCTGAGAATGCTGCTATCGAGAATAATACACACCCGGCCAAATGGACATACGATAACATAGATTACATGAAAGCCCAGTTAAAGAGGATGGGCTTTAGCTATGATTGGGACAGGGAACTGGCTACCTGTAGGCCTGAATATTATCGCTGGGAGCAACTTGTTTTTGTGAGGATGCTTAAAAAAGGCCTGGCTTATAAAAAGAAGACCTATGTTAACTGGTGTGATCTATGTCAGACAGTATTAGCCAATGAGCAGGTTGTTGAAGGGTGTTGCTGGAGACATCCTGACCAGGAGGTTATCTTAAGGGAGATGGATAGCTGGTTTCTTAAAATTACAGACTACGCCAGGGAATTGCTCGAGTACTGTGATAAACTCTCTGGTTGGCCAGATAAGGTTCTTACCATGCAGAGGAACTGGATAGGAGAGAGCCATGGAGCTATTTTACGGTTTCCTGTAGTTGATTCAGATCATGTTATAGAGGTCTTTACAACCAGGCAGGACACTATTTTTGGTGCAACCTTTCTTTGTTTTGCCCCAGAGCACCCCCTTATAAATGAATTAATAAAAAACAGACCTGAAGAAAAAAATGTGAAAGAATTTGTTGAAAAAACACTCAAGGTAGATACTTTTATGAGGACAGCTGATTTTACAGTCAAAGAAGGAATATTTACTGGAAGGTATTGCCTGAATCCTGCAACAGGAGAGGAGATACCCATCTTTGCAGCCAATTTTGTCCTCTATGAATATGGAACTGGTGCGATTATGGCAGTGCCTACCCATGATCAGAGGGACTTCGAATTTGCCAAAAAGTATGGTTTGTCCCTCAGGGTTGTCATTAAACCAGAGGATACAGACTTGACTGAAGAGGAAATGACCGAGGCCTATATTGATGAAGGAATTTTAGTCAACTCAGGTCCATTTAACGGGATGCCAAATATGAAGGCCTTGGATAAGATAATTGATTATCTGGAATCCAAGGGAATGGGCTATAAAACAGTAAATTACCGCCTGAAGGATTGGGGAATTAGTAGACAGAGATACTGGGGTGCCCCTATACCTGTTATTTATTGCCCTCGGTGCGGCGTGGTTCCAGTTCCTGAGGATCAACTTCCGGTGTTGCTCCCCCTTGATCTCGATCTCAAAGAAGGTGGAAGATCACCACTTCCTTTTGAGGCCTCTTTTTATGAAACAAAATGCCCCCAGTGCGATGGACCGGCAAAGAGAGAGACAGATACCATGGATACCTTTGTTGAGTCATCATGGTATTTTGATAGATTTGCATCTCCCAGATATGAGAGCGGTCCATTTGATAAGGAAAAGGTTGGCTACTGGATGCCCGTGGATCAATATATCGGCGGCATTGAGCATGCAATATTGCATCTACTTTATTCCCGGTTCTATACAAAGGTCCTTAAGGATATGGGATATCTAAAAATCGATGAGCCCTTTACCAATCTTCTGACCCAGGGTATGGTATGCAAAGAGACATTTAAGTGCCTTAAACATGGCTATCTTTTTCCTGAGGAGGTAAAAGAAGGCGGATGCATTCACTGTGGGAAAAGGGCGGAGATTGGGAGTTCTGTCAAGATGTCCAAATCGACCAAGAATGTGATTGATCCCCAGAAACTTATTGATCGATATGGCGCAGATACAGTTCGGATGTTCTGTTTATTTGCATCACCACCTGAGAGGGATCTTGAATGGAGTGATGAGGGTGTAGAGGGTGCCTGGAGATTTCTAAATAGGGTTTGGCGTCTGGTTTTTGAAAACAAAGAGTCCTTGTGTAATGGTAAACCCTATGATGGAATTTTACCCCTTTCACCTGATTTACAAGATATTCACCGGAAGACACACCAGACAATAAAAAAGGTCACAGAAGATATAGAAGATAGGTTCCATTTTAATACTGCTATCAGTGCAATTATGGAACTCTTCAATACAGTAAATCAGTTTCTCAATAAAGGTGAAGAGATTTCTGAGCGCGCTGGGTCTGTTATAAAAGAGGCTGTGGACACAATGATAATACTCTTACATCCTGTAGTCCCACATATCACAGAGGAGCTGTGGGGGGCTATGGATTATGATAACAGCCTTGCAATTGCTTCATGGCCATCATTCAGGGAAGAGGCCCTTGAGAAAGAGACCCGCTTAGTTGTTATTCAGGTAAACGGTAAGGTAAGGAGCAGGATAGAGGTTCCTGTTTCATTGACTGAAAAGGAGATCCAGGATCAGGCCTTAAAAGATAAAAGAGTTCAGCATTTTATAGGTGATAAAAAAATAAAGAAAGTAATCGTTGTTCAAAAAAAACTGGTTAATGTGGTGGTATAATCTACTCGTCGCTCGTTCTTTGTTGCTGGCAGGCTCGTTAGAATAACGAGAAACGAGTTGTAATCCAAGAAAATACTTACAGTTAGTGACGAAGTTGAAAAATTTTTTCCAATGTAAAATCCTGACCCTATTATTTCTTTTTCTGATATTTATTTCGTGCATCCTTACCTTTGGTTGTGGTTATCATTTCAGAAGTGCCGGAGAACCTATAGGGGTGAGTCTAAATTCTATAGCCATTCCTCTATTTTCCAGCACTTCTTCTTTCATGGGGTTTGAAGGTGAATTTACAAGGATAGTCCGAGAGGAATTTATAAGCCATTCCAGAGTAAGGATAAAGGGTAAAGATAGTGCTCAGGCTGTTTTAAGCGGCAGGATTTCTTCTATTACAACAGAGCCATTGACCTACACAATAACTCGTCGAACTATACATAATTATCTTTCAATAGATGAGGCAACTAAATCTCGCACCCTGAAAATAAGATTGGATGTAAAATTGGAAGACAGGAGAACGGGAAAGATAATATGGCAGGATTCTACCCTTACTGGGGAGGCCAACTTTCAAGTGAGTGCAGATCCCTTAGCAAATCGACACAGCCAACGCCAGGCACTTATCTCCATTGCACACGACCTTGCAATAAAAATATACGCGAAGACCATGGAAAGGTTTTAATGCAAGATTTAACTCCGGAGAATGTCTTAATCTCTTTAAAGAAGGGGCTTCTCGCCCCATTCTATCTCTTTTATGGTCCGGAAGATTTCTGGATTGAAATAACCCTTGATAGGATCAAGAAGGATTTTATACCTGATTCAGTAAAGGAATTAAATTTAGAGATCCTTTATGGAGGGGAGGTTTCTACTCAAGAGATACTGAATAGGTCCAGAACTCTTCCCTTTATGTCTCCCCATAGATTGATCATAGTTAGGGAAACTCAGAAATTTAGTCAAAGTGAGCTTGAATTTTTTCTTCCCTATCTGGACAGCCCAGTTGACTCCACTTGCATTATTTGGGTATCAAGCAAGGCAGATTTGAGAGGTGTTTTTTATAAAAGGTTTAAGGAACTTGGTAGGGCAGTAAGTTTTAAGAAATTATCCGAGCGTCAGGTATATAGCTGGATACAAAAGAGGTCAAAGGAGTTAAAGTTGAGTATAGATAAAGATGCATCAGCGTTTCTTTACCAGATGGTTGGAAGCAGCTTAAGAGATCTTTTTAGCGAGATATTGAAAGTTTCCCTGAGATATCCCAATTACCGTATAGGAGTAGAACAGATAAAGGAATTGGCTGTATTTAGTAAACTATTTACAGTTTTCGATCTGGTAGATTATGTTTCTAAAAAAGATGCTTCCCATGCAATAGTAGCCTTAAGCAGGCTTTTTGATACACAAGGACGGGACACAAAGGCTATCTTAGGAATTTTAGGGATGTTGGCCCGGCAGATCAGATTAATATTGAAGACCAAGTCAGGGCTTAAAAAAGGAGGGGGAAGGAGGGAAGTAATAAATAGATTAAAACCTCTGCCAAATTTTGTGATAGAAAAGCATATTGCTCAGGAGAGGTTCTGGCAGGAAAAAGAACTCGATGAGGCCTTGAAATACATTTATGATGCAGATGGATTAATCAAGACTGGATCAAAGGGCGATCTTATTTTGGAGGGACTGATTTTTCGTCTTTGTTTCCCTCTGAACTTATAACAGTGAGATTGTTTACCTGGAGGGTTAATCTGGAGATCTTCCTGCTCGCAGTATTTTTATGTATAGCACCTTTGGATTGAACCTTCTGGAGAATAGAGGTGGCCTTATTAAGGGATAGCTTTGCATCTTCGATCTTTTTGTTTTCTATGGCGAGTCTCACATCTTTAATCGCTTTTTTGGCCCTGGTTTTGTATGCCATATTGCTTAATCTTCGCGCCTTGCTCTGTCTGTCCCTTTTGATAGCAGATTTATGAGTTGCCACTTTTTACCTCCTAATAGTTCGAAATCTATATTTTTTTAACCGGTGGAACAGTAAACTAATATTAAAATTGTGTCAAGATTTTTATGCGAGAAAATGAGCTTGTAACAAGGGCGGCTGGAATAGTTGGTGTTTTTACCTTCTTAAGCAGGATCTTGGGATTGGCAAGAGACATCATTATCGCCAATCTTTTTGGCTCTGGTATGTCAGCTGATGCATTTTTTGTTGCCTTTCGGATTCCAAACCTTTTAAGGAGGCTATTTGCAGAGGGTTCATTCTCTGTATCCTTTATCCCGGTTTTTACAGAATACTTACAGAATAGATCAAAGGAGGAAGCCTTTTTATTGGCACGGATTGTTTTAACTTCTCTTTTACTTATTCTAACAGTTGTCACTATTCTCGGTATTATTTTTTCTCCGTTAATTGTAAGGATTATCGCCCCGGGCTTTGGAGGTATTGGTGAAAAATATGCCCTCACTGTTCTTTTAACCAGGATCATGTTTCCCTATATATTTCTGGTTAGTGTGCTCGCCCTTTTTATGGGCATCCTTAACTCACTTAAACATTTTGCAGCACCTGCCATGGCCCCTATCTTTCTAAATCTTTCTATGATTGCTGCCCTTCTTTTCCTAACCCCCTACATGAAAATTCCAACAGTGGGTCTGGCTATCGGCGTAATAGGGGGAGGGATTTTACAGTTGACACTGCAGATCCCTTTCTTAATGACTAAAGGTCTATCTTTTGCGCCAAAATGGAATCCAGGGCACCCGGCCTTAAAGAGGATTGGTATATTAATGCTTCCAATTATCTTTGGTTCGGCAATTTATCAAATAAATCAGTTAGTGGGCACACTATTAGCATCCCTTCTCAAGGAGGGCAGTGTTTCTTATCTCTATTATGCTGACAGGCTTGTCCAATTTCCACTTGGTGTTTTTGCCATAGCAATAAGCACAGCCGTTTTGCCATCTCTTTCAAGGGAAGCGGCAAATGGAGACCTTGTCAGGCTAAAAGAGACACTTTCTCATGCCCTGAGACTAACCATGTTTATCACTATACCCGCAATGGTGGGATTAATTATTCTTAGAGAGCCAATTATCAGGGTATTATTTCAAAGAGGTGCATTTGATTCATTTGCTACAGCGATGACTGCCCGCGCCCTTCTTTATTATTCTCTGGGGCTATGGGCATTTGCTGCCCTTAGGGTCTTTGTGTCAGCCTTTTACTCTCTACAAGATACCAAGACACCGGTTAAAGTGGCAGTGGTGGCTATGATTTTAAATATCATCTTTTCTGTTGTTTTAATGCATACTCCTTTAGAGCATGGGGGTTTGGCCCTGGCCCTCTCCCTTGCTTCCACCTTGCAACTTGTTATGCTTATTTTTTTATTAAGAAAGAGGCTTGGGGGCATTGAGGGGAGGGTAGTAGTGAGTTCAATGGTAAAGTCTTTTGGATCCTCTCTTATTATGGGTGCCTGTATTTATATCCTCACCCTTAAGATCTTAGCTGGTGATTATACACAAAGTTTTTTTGGGCTAACTATAGGGCTTTTGGTAATAATAGGAGCGGGGGTCTTTATCTATTTTATCTTGGCAAAGCTTTTAGGAAGCAGGGAACTATCATCCCTTATGGAGGCAGTAAAGGTATCTAAAAGAGAAGTTTAATATTATGATATCCTTTAGCATCTGACTCAGAAGCTTAGTTTCAGAGTTATTCATGAAAGAAACTCTAAGTTATCTTCCATAATATATTAGACCCCAGTTAAATAGAAAGACAGATTTAACGGGGCAAGCACGATAAACAGGCCCGCCCTGGCGCGAATTGCTTGGAACATGATGTTGTTCTCTCAATATTTCGAAGTCTGAATTTCTAAAACTAAGTCTTTGCAAGTCAGGCCTGGGCCAGGGATTGACAGATTTTTATTGTTGCCCTTTTGTCCTTCCCGGATGGAAAGACAAAAACCCAATGCCGCCAAAGGCGGCAAAAGAAAAGAAAATCCTTTAGATCCAGTAAATCCTGTCAGATAAGAAGGGGTGTAACTGTTTAAAATAAAGATACAACGGACTACTGACATTTCCTAATATTTAGCTTGAATACAAAAGAAAAACGTGGCAGATTAACATAAAAGTGGGGATGTAGCTCAGATGGGAGAGCAGTACGTTCGCAACGTACAGGTCAGGGGTTCGATTCCCCTCATCTCCACCACAAATTTATAATCTTAAAGGATAAGGAGTTATAATTGAAAAGAAGTGCTGAAGTTAAAAGAAAGACAAAAGAGACAGATATCCAGTTAAAGTTAAATTTGGATGGAACAGGAATATCATCTATTGATACGGGTATACCTTTCCTTGAGCATATGTTTGATTTGATGGCAGCCCATGGTTTCATGGATCTTAACGTCAGGGCAAAAGGAGATACAGAGATTGATTATCACCATACTGTTGAGGATTTGGGCATCTGTTTTGGTAAGGCCATAAAGAAGGCCCTGGGAGATAAAAAAGGGATTAAAAGGTATGGTCAAGCAATAGTCCCTATGGATGAAGCACTGGCAAATGTGGTAATTGATATTTCTAACAGACCTTATCTTTCGTACAAGGTACAGTTAAAAAAGACCTTGACCGGGAAATTTGATGTAAGCCTTCTTAAAGAGTTCTTCAGAGCCCTTGTTAATTATGCAGGTATTACAATGCATATAGAGCTTCTATCTGGTGATGATGCTCATCATATTGCTGAGGCGATCTTCAAGGCCTTTGGGAGAGCACTTGATCAGGCCTCTCAAAGAGAAGAAAGGCTAAATGATGTCCCATCCACAAAGGGCCTTTTATAATGAATCTTTTTCAACCTTTTAAAGACCAATTAAGGTTTTTTTTCCTTGTTTTTTCTGTTATTTTTCTTTTTAGCTGTCAGGTAACTAAATACCAATCCCAAAGGAGGGAATCTTTTCCCCAGAGGGTTGAAAATATTGTAGTTGTAGGATTCAAGGTGGCCCTTTCAGGGGGTGAAAAGCCTGGTCTCTTTCGATGTCCAATCTGTGGGGCAACATTCATGGCAGAGCCTGTATCAGATAATGTGGCAAAGGAGATGACCGTTGATCTCTTTAATTATTTTAGAAAAGTTGAAAAATATTACCTTATCCCACCCGGGCAGGCAAAAGGCGTATATTCAGCTATCCTTTCTCAGAACTTAACCATTGATATAATAGACATGTTAAAAGAGATAGGTAAATCATTTTCCTCTGATGCAGTTTTATTTGGATACATTTACCGTTGGAGAGAAAGGATGGGAACAAAATACGGTGTCGAGACATCAGCCTCTGTAGCATTTGACCTTCATCTTGTAAGCACTGATAATGGCGCTATTTTATGGAAAGGCAGTTTTGATAAAACCCAGTTGTCCTTATCAGAGAACCTGCTTGATCTTTCAACATTTATGAGGAGTGGTGGTAAATGGCTTACAGCAAGAGAGCTTGCTGGAATCGGGTTGGAGGACCTAATAAAAAGATGTTGTCCATGATTATGAACATTATTAATTTTTTACTTGACATGAGACAGAAAAAATGTTCATATTTTGAACGCTTTTTTAATTTCAGTAAAATTGTTCAAAAATCCTTTAATATCATCATGTTACAACCACTCTTAGGTGTAACTTAAGGGGCGGAGCTGCAATCTTGCAGAGAGCACGGAGCATAGAGCATAGCGTAAGCAATTCAGGAGAAGATGGTAAATTTTGGTTTCAAGACGCCATGCGCTTTGCGCCATGCACCATGCCTTAATAAGCCTTCCATGTACCCTCCAAAGAACAATTCCGCTATTGGCTGACTAACTTATATAAATATCTGATTTCAACCCCCCCATTATTAAGATGGACCCCAAAGACATTAGATCTCTTCAAATCCTTGAAGAGATAGGGAATAAGGAAAGCCCAAGCCAGAGGGATCTGGCAAGAAAGCTAAACATATCCCTTGGACTGGTAAACTCTTTTATTAAACGCTTAGCTAAAAAGGGATATGTAAAAATCACTAATATCCCAAGAAACCGGGTAAAGTATATACTCACACCAAAAGGTTTTGCTGAAAAAAGTCGACTTACATATATATTTATCCAGTATTCTTTTCATTTTTACAAAGATGCCCTAAGGAATCTTCAGGATTTACTGAATGAATTTGAAAAAACAGGAGTAAAAAAGGTGATTTTCTATGGTGCAAATGATCTAACCGAGATCGCCTTTATCTTCTTGAGAACGTCCGATATTAAGCTGATAGGGGTGGTGGATGATGAAGAAAAAGGGAAAAAATTTTTAGGCTTTACTATTAACTCTATATCAGAATTAAGTAAACTCGAGTTTGATAGGATTATTATAACTACTATAGAATCAAAAGAGGCTATATTTAATAAGCTTCTGCAGAAAAATATTTCCCCGGAAAAAATCATCATGCTTGAGTAGGAAAAATAGATTCAGAGAAACTCAACAAAAAAAGGAGTCATATGATGAAGCACTGTAGAAAAACTTTGTTATTAACCATGGCAATCGCCCTCAGTATATCCTTAGTACCCTTTTTATCAGCCCAGGAGGTAAAAAAGATCAATATAAATGAAGCTTCAGTAGCAGAGCTTACTCAACTGAAGCGGGTAGGGCCTAAAATAGCTCAACGTATTGTAGAGTATCGGGAGAAGTATGGCCCATTTGAGCTGTCCGAGGATATCATGAAAGTTAAGGGCATAGGTCCCAAGACCTTCAAATTAAACAAGGACAGAATCACTGTGGAATAATCGTTTAATATCCATCAGAATTTTAGCTTATTGAAGTTAAAGGGCCTTTTAAAGATGTTTTCTTTTGCCTCACATATGGAATAATGGCCCGCCCTGGTGCGACTTAATCGGAAAATCCATTTATCACTATAGTTTTTTGGAACTGAAGTCTTTAGAATCCATACCCTGCAAATCAGGTCTGGGCCAGGGAATTGTGGAATGATGGGATGATGATTCTAAAAGGAAGCTTCTCGTTTATTAATTTCTTGGTCAAGAGGACTTTGCCAATTTTGTCAATAAATCACTATCCCATTATTTTAGAACCCATTACTCCATTGTCCCATTATTCCAACATTCCAATTGTGAGCAAAGCGAACTAATTTCTAATTGAGGGGTATCTATGATCAAAAATATTGGGAAGGTATTTCTTGTTTCTATATTCCTTTTTACATTTTTCTCTCCATATCAAGTCAATTGTCAGGGATGGCCAGATACCAAAATAAAATCTTTGCCTGATTCATCTTTTGCCCTGGTAGAAATTGACAAAGACAGAAAAAAGGTAAAACACTTTCCATATAAGGATATAGATGGCCATATTGATATTGACCAGCTAATCTATTGTCTGGGTACCTTTAGCAATGAAAAATGGCTAAAGCCTGAAAACAAAGAGATTGCAAGAAAGCACCTTGAAGAGCACTACTACAGGTTCAAGCTCAATCAGACAAAAGAGGGAATAAAAGAATCTATCAACATTAATACAGCCAGCCTTAAAGATTTAGTCAGCCTACCTAACATTGGCCCGGTTACAGCTGTTAAGATATATAGGTTTAGAGAACAGAGACCTTATAAAAGAATTGAGGATGTCAAAAAGGTAGAAGGCATTGGGCCTGCCATATTTGCTGGTATCAAGTTCTACATTAAGGTCCGGTAATCTGATATTGTGC
>CAYTDY010000002.1:11693-42891 GCA_964436665.1 uncultured Desulfobacteraceae bacterium | reverse complement strand
ACAAGTCCTTTCTTCTTTATGAGGTAATATCAACCCCAATGAAGGCATTGCTTGAACTGGCACAGTCGATCGTTAACTCGGACCTGCAACCAGGAGAGAAACTAAAGGACCTCATAACAAATCACATCAAGTGGCAGGCAACTCACCCTGGGCTTGCTGGAATAGGGCATGTTGAGAGGAAAAATTTACCATTAAGGCTTAGGGAACTCTATATAAGTGTGCGGGATGAATACGAGAATATCATTCGAAAAACGATCAAAGAAGGTATAAAAAAAAGGGAATTTTCTTCATGTGATGCCAAGCTGGCTTCTCTGTTCATCCTCGGTATGGTTAACTCCATAATCCAATGGTACAAACCTAAAGGAAGTCTGTCTGCTGATAAGATTGCATCTGAAGCATGGACATATATTTCCAAAGCATTGAAAGCTGGTAAAGATAGCAAGATGGATTAATGATCAATGAAATTTCTTTTGGTGGACCGTATTAGTTAACCGTAAATGAAAAATGTTGTGGAGGAAGGCAGGATGTCAGTAATTCTCCTTGAAAAGAATGAAAAGATAGCCACCGTTACCCTGAATCGCCCTGAATCATATAATGCCCTGAATTACCAGACTTGGAGGGAACTTACAGATGCCTGGATAGATCTTAAGAATGATCCTGAGATATGGACAATCATTCTAACTGGTTCAGGAGAAAAGGCTTTCTGTGCAGGACAGGACCTTAAAGAAATGGCCCGACTCAAAAAAGAAGCGGAGAGGGAAGGGCACCCTTTTGTTTCATCTATGCCGGAGGCAACGCCTACAAAATATCTTGATATGCCCAAGCCTGTTATCGCCGCTATTAATGGTTTTGCCATCGGCGGTGGATTGGAATTAGCATTAGCCTGTGATATTAGGCTTGCTGCTGATCATGCCCAATTAGGTCTTCGTGAGGTAACTCAATCTCTCATGCCCGGAGCTAGCGGTACTCAAAGGTTGCCACGCCTTATTCCTTTTGGATTAGCATTAGAGATGCTCATAACTGGTGATCTTATTAGTGCTCAAGAAGCGTATCGTATTGGCTTGGTTAATAAGGTCGTTCCATCGGCTGAGCTTATGTCTACTGCCCAGGCACTTGCCCATAGAATAAATGAAAATGGTCCCCTGGCAGTAAGGGCAGTTAAGGAAGCTGCTTATAAGGGAGTGCAAATGCCATTAAATGAAGGGATGCGCTTTGAGACCCTGCTTCTGAGCAAACTTCGAGAGTCTGAAGATGCCTGGGAAGGCCCCCGCGCTTTTGCTGAAAAAAGAAAACCTGCCTACAAAGGAAGATAATCAAAAGTTTTTATGACTTGTGATTATTTAGCATATGGTTGCTTTGCTTGGTGGTCAAATTTACTTTGAAGGCGTGATGATGAATGTCTGTTTTATTTCTAAAGACTATAAGGGGCTCTTAAGAGCCTTTTTGGAAAAACGAGAGCCCACAATTTTTAGCATGATGGACTCTAAATGCAGAAGATTTAAGCTGTTACGATGCATGTAGAGCAGGATCGATGATATTTAAGAGGGACATGATGTCTGAGTGGAAAAAGATAATTTTAGATCCGGTGATATGGATCAAAAGGACAAGGCATTTAAAGAATGAACGGACCGCTTGAAGGAATAAAAGTTGTTGAGTGTGGTATCTGGCAAATGGGTCCATCAGCCACTGCATCTTTAGGGGACCTTGGAGCTGTGGTAATCAAGGTAGAAGAGCGGATACACGGAGACCCTGGAAGAGGGATCAAATGGATACGAGGAATACCTGTAGAGTTACCCCAGGGGAAAAGTTGGTATTTCGAGTATAATAACCGCAATAAGAGAAGCATCACTCTTGACCTCAAGAAAGCGGAAGGCAGGGAAATCTTTTTTAAGTTAATAAGAATCACTGATGTGTTTATACAGAACTTTCGGCTGGGTGTAGCTGATGAGTTGGGCATAGATTACAGCAAACTATCTAAGTGCAATCCCAAGTTGATTTATGCATCAGCCACGGGGTTTGGCTCTAAGGGTCCTGATGCAAAAGAGCCTGCTTTTGACTACTTAGGGCAGGCAAGATCTGGAATGATGATGATCGGTGGTGAGCCAGATGCACCTCCAGTAGTCTATGGTGCTGGCATTGCTGATCAAATTGGTGCCATTATGTTAGCATCCGGAGTGCTCGCAGCGCTGGTTGCTCGTGAGAGGACTGGTATAGGACAGGAAATAGAGGTTTCACATTTAGGAAGCGGCATAAATCTCCTTGGACTGGATGTGTTCGGAACCATAGTCTCAGGTCATACTCCACCCAGGGTTAGCCGAACTAAGGCATACAATCCTTTATGGAATATCTATATGTGCGGCGATAAAAAATGGATTGCATTGGCCATGCTTCAGCCTGACAGGTACTGGTCTACTCTGTGTCGAGCCATTGGCCAAGAGAAACTCATTGATGATCCAAGATTCAACAACATGGAAAGCCGGAGAGAGAATTGTGAGGAACTTATTGCTATCTTGGATCAAGTATTTATCACTAAAAGTTCTACGGAATGGTTGAAGATATTAAAGAAAGCTGGGGATATCATCTGTTCCCCGGTTAACACCTTAGAGGATTTGATAACAGATCCACAAGCAATTGAGAACGAATACATTACCGAATTTGATCATCCTGCATTAGGCAAGATAAAGACAGTTGGTATGCCAGTCAAGTTCAGCAAGAGCCCGGGCAAAATGCGTTTGCAAGCCCCTGAGTTTGGGGAGCATTCTGAGGAGATTCTCCTTGAACTTGGTTATAGCTGGGATGATATTGCCAAGTTTAAAGATGGAGAGGTCATATGAAATATGGCATCGAGTTAATATGCTTCCCATTTAAGAAAGTTCCAACTAAAACCTAGAAGGTAGATCGTAAATGATGAGAAATCTTTTAATAGAAGCGGGATTTTTTTATTATTCAAGAGTGAGGGAAAATGGCAAAAGCTGAAATAGTTATCGACGAGAAACATTGCATGGGGTGTGGATATTGCCAGATATTTTGTCCAGAGGGGTGTATTGTGATTACTGGCGAGAAGATGACCCCCGCGGGTTTTCTTTTACCGACTATCATCAGCCCTGAGAAATGTAAAGCATGTGGGGTTTGCGCCCTTATGTGCCCAGCATTTGCCATTGAGGTTTATCGAATAAAAACAGCAAAAAGTAAGGGGCACTAGAGATCAGAATACACATAGGACACGATTAGTTATAATCCGGATAGATAATGTAAGCTATTATTAAATAGCTTGCTGCTTCTATAAACATTAGGTGGTTTACAATGGAAAAGGTTTTTGTAGAGTCTAATGATGCGGTAGGATTGGGGGCAGTTGCTGCTGGTTGTCATGCCTACTTTGGTTACCCAATAACGCCTCAGAATGAAACGATTGAGTGGTTTGCTCGGGAATTTCCTGAAAAGGGAGGGGCTTTTGTTCAATCCCAGTCTGAGGTTGGGGCCATAAACATGGTATATGGCGCCGCTGCTACAGGGAGGAGAGTAATTACCTCAACATCGGGACCAGGCTGGGGCCTGATGCAGGAAGGAATGGCGAATCTCTGTTCTGCCGAACTTCCTTGCGTTATTGTCTTGGTGCAGAGGGGGGGGACACCTGGGGCTCCAAGTGTGCAGCATGCCCAGGCTGATTATCTCTCTGTTACCAGAGGTGGCGGAGGAAGCGGCTATAGAAACATCGTACTGGCTCCTGCTTCAGTTCAAGAGACCTATGATCTGGTGCAACGTGCCTTCTATTTGGCTGACAAATACCGTAATCCGGTAGTAGTGCTATCTGATGCCTTAATCGGGCACCTTATGGAACCACTCGAGTTGAGGAAGCTTGAGTTTGGGCCACTTCCGGAGAAGGAGTGGGCAGCATTTGGCAAGGCTCAGCACGAAGACAAAAAGCGGCGTTATGTAACTTTTGCCGCTGTAGTTCAAGGTAGGGAGCCTTACCCAACAATGCTTAGTTTTGCGCAGCACTGGTATAATAAAGTGCAACGCATGAAGAAGGATGAGGTTAAATATCAGACCTATAGGGTTGACGATTATGAGTTGGCCATAGTTGCCTATGGTTATACCTCTCGTGTCTCAAAAGAGGCGGTGAATCTTGCACGAACACAGGGGATTAAGGTAGGATTAATCCGCCCCATAACATTGTGGCCCTTCCCAAGCAAAACTATCTCTGATGCTGTCAGTAATGGAGTCACTAAATTTCTGGTTGTTGAGGATAATGTGGGGGGGCAAATGATCGAAGATGTGGAGGGGGCAATTTGTGGCCAGGCTGAGGTGTATCATCTTGGCCTTTTTGCTCGTCACCAGCCAACCCCAGCAGGAATAATTTTGCCGGACAGGGTACTTGATGAAATAAAGAAACTAATGTGAGGACTGATGATGGAAAAGGTATTGGTTGCAGGAAAACCAAGACTTTGGCACCGTGACGTTGGAAGATTTCCTTATTGCCCTGGGTGTCAATCGCCTATTCTGGAACGTCTGCTAAGCGAGGTTATAGATGAACTGGGGATTGAGGATAAAGCTATTGGAGTTACTGGTGTAGGTTGCCATGCTCGCATGTGTGTGCCTATTGATATTGATGCCGTGCAATCTATCCATGGCCGGGCAGTCGATGTTGCCACTGGCATTAAACGTACTCTAGATGGTGAGCCTATTGTCTTTACTGTGCAAGGGGATGGTGACTGTGTTTCTATTGGAGGCGGGGCTCTTCTTGGGGCCTGTAGTCGGTGCGAGAAGATTACTATCATAATGCTAAACAACAATAACTATGGAACCACTGGTGGGCAGATGGCACCAACCACCCTGATGGGACAAGTTACAACTACTACCCCTCGAGGCAGGAGTTCAGATTATGGCTACCCTCTCCAGGTTCCGGAGTTTTTAGCCGAGATGAGAGGCGTTTGTTATGCTGCCAGAGGGGCGCTGACTACCCTTGCCCAGTATAAGAAAACAAAGCTTTATATTAAGAAGGCACTAAAAAAGCAAATGAACAAAATTGGTCTCAGCTTTGTCGAGGTATTAACAGCATGTCCACCGAACTGGCGGATGACACCTCAGGAAGCCATAAACCGCATCCAGAAAGAGGTAATCCCGGAATTTCCTATAAAAGAATTTAAAGATGTGGATGTGCTTTAACACCCCAGATGTTGATACAGGGTACAGTTGAAAAAATAATAAGCACATCTAATGAGGTTGCTATATGGGAGATAGGTTTGAGGTAATCATGGCAGGCATTGGGGGACAGGGAGTTTTAACAGCTGGCCGGCTACTGGCTGAAGTAGCGGTAGATAAGTATGCTCACGTCTCATGGATGTCATCTTACCGGGCGGCGAGAAGAGGCGGAGCTAGTGAATGTACGGTTATCTTTTCACAGGATGAAATTGCATCCTTTATCCTCTCAAGGGCAGATGTAGTGCTGATCATGGCTTCTTCCCAATTGGAGACTTTCCTTAGCAGGGTAAAGCCTGGCGGATTGCTGATCTATGACCCGAGTGGCTTGCCAGAAGAGGTTAGGCGATCCGATATCAAGTTGTTGCCCATTAATGCTATTGAGATAGCCAATAAGATTGGAGCTATCCAGTCAGCCAACTTGATTTTTTTGGGAGTCTACATTGGTATAACAGGTGCTCTGTCTGTAGGGTTTATCGTTCGTAAACTGGAAAACCGTTTTAAAGGTAAGGCTCTATCGGTAAACAAGAAGGCACTGAAAAGTGGTGTGGAAATAGGAGAATCGGCACTCAAATTAATCACATAGGGGGAATATTATGGCATGGAAGATAGTGATGACACTGAACCTTCCAGCGTATGCCGACATCAATCAAGATAGTTTTAGTGTGATAGAGGCTCAATTCGTCAAGGAGCAATGTAATAGCGAGGAAGATATTATTGCCCTGGCTCACGATGCTGATGCTGTAATAACGATCTCCCTTTATCAGAAATTCACCCGCAAAGTAATAGAACAGCTTCATCGCTGCAAGATTATTGCAAACATAGGAATTGGCTATGAAGGCATAGATGTGGATGCAGCTAATGATCACTGTATCTGTGTATCTAATGTCGCGGATTACTGTTTAGATGAAGTTGCCGAGCATACCATTGCTCTAATAATGTCCTGTGCGAGAAGACTTTTTCCCTTGGATAGATTGGTTCGGGAAGGTAAGTGGACCATAGAAAGGCCCGAAATGCGTTACCAGATATGGCCTGGTATACATAGGTTAAGCTACCAAACGCTAGGGCTTATCGGTTTTGGTCGTATTCCACAGACACTTGTTCCGAAGGTGAAAGGACTCGTATCCAGAATTATGGCTTTTGACCCATATGTGGATCGTGGCTTAGCTGCCAAATTTGGAGTGGAACTTGTAGAGCTTGAACGTCTTTTATCTGAATCGGATTTAGTATCAATTCACGCTAACCTTACACCTGAAACGAAAGGGATGATAGGGATAGATGAATTAAAAAAGATGAAACCAACAGCTTTTTTGATAAATACCTCGCGTGGTCCACTGGTCGACCAGAATGCCCTTTACATGGCACTGACGCAGGGGTATATCGCCGGAGCAGGTTTGGACGTCCTAGAAACTGAGCCGCCGGACCCCAGAGATCCTCTACTTAAACTTGGCAATGTGATTTTAACCGGCCACTCAGCTCACTCTTCAGTTGAGTCTAATCTGGAACTCCATAAAAGACCTGTTGAAGAAATAATTAGGGTATTTAAGGGGGAATGGCCTCTTAATTTTGTTAACCCTCAGGTTAAAGAGAAATATCTAAAGAAATACAGATAATGACACCCCTGAATAATTCTCAGAATGTTGAGTATGAACTTTCCTATTACGGATGGATAGTAGTTGGGATGTCTTTTCTGGCCTGCTTAGTTGGTTTTGGTCTTGTATATTCGTATGGGGTTTTCTTTAAGTCATTGGCCTCTGAATTTGGCTGGAGCCGATCGATTATAGCCGGTGCATTTAGCACTTATGCTATTTTACATAACATTTTAGCATTCTTTGCCGGAAGGCTTGTAGATAGATACGGACCAAAGCTGGTTTTAGCTATTGCTGGCTTTTGTCTCGGTCTTTCCATGATTGTTATGAACTTTGTAACCTCCATTTTTACACTTTATTTTTACTTTGGGATTATCTTTTCCACTGGGGTTGCCGCTACGTATTCGCCTGTGATGGCTACAGTTTCTCGGTGGTTTAAAACTAGGAGAGGCCTTGCTGTGGGGCTGGCAGCAGCAGGTTTGGGAGCCGGTTCCCTTGTTTTCTCTCCACTGAGCGCCTGGCTAATCTCATCATTTGGATGGAGACAATCCTATGTCATCATTGGGATTATAGCTTGGGTTATCTTTATTCCCATTGTGATTTTCGTAAGAGAAGCACCGCGTGAATTTATGCAAGCGGAAAGCGAATCGAAATCTGCAAAAGGCCTTTCTTTTTCCGAGGCCTTCAGAACAAGAACTTTTTGGGCGTTATGTTTTTCCTGGATGTTTATTGCAGTTGCCCTATGGGCAATAATGATACATATCGTGCCGTTGGCTACTGATCGAGGGATGTCTATAGTAACCGCTGGGATTCTCGCTGGCCTAATTGGGGCTTTTAGTTTAGTTGGAAGGATAAGCGCCGGTTTCTTTTCGGATAAAGCTGGAAGGAAGAATATTTTTATTAGTGCCCTCATCCTTCAATTAATTATAACCATTTGGCTTCTGTTTACAAAGGAAGCATGGATGTTGTTCATATTTGCCATAATCTTTGGCCTTAGCTCTGGGGGATGGACAGGTGTGATAGCGGCTTTTCCAGCTGATTATTTTGGGTTTAGGGCAACGGGCGCTATTATTGGGTTTGGAGTCATAATGGCTGGAGTTGGGGTGGCTATCGGTCCTTATTTGGGGGGATATTTTTTTGATGCCACACAATCTTACCACTTAATGGTAGTGATGTGCATAATTGCCACGATCGCTGCAATAATTTCAGCCTCACTTCTTAAACCAGTTAAAGGATATAATCGAATAGCATTTAGCTGAGTAGATAACTTTATATTTTTCGAATTCATAAGGAGTGCAAGGTGCCAGTTTACAGCATTAATACAGTAGGGGTGTTAGGCTCCGGTGTCATGGGGGGTGGAATAGCTCAGGTAGCCGCTACCAATGGACATAATGTGTGGCTGCTGGATATATCAGAAGATTTGCTAAAAGCAGCAAGAGAAAGGATAAGGTGGAGCATCGAGAAATTTGTGGAAAAGGAAAAACTGACCAGAGATGATGCTGATCAGGCCTTTGACAGGATAAAGACCACAATTAATTTGAAAGAAGCAGTGGAGAATGCTGACTTTGTGATAGAGGTAGCCCCAGAAGACATAAGCCTGAAGACAAAGATATTTGGAGAGGTAGATAGACACGCCCCTCCTAATGCAATAATTGCCTCAAATACAAGTGGCCTCTCGATAACCATGTTATCAGAGTTTACTGAGAGACCGGACAAGGTGTTGGGCATGCATTGGTTCAATCCCCCCCAAATAATGAGAGGGGTTGAAGTAATAAGAGGAAAATATACGAGTGATGATACCCTTCAAGCCACATTAGATTTGTGTCGCAAGTATGGCAAGGAGCCTTTTTTATGCAGAAAAGATGTGTGGATGTTCTTGGCAAATAGAGTTTACAGGGGGATGTCATTTGAGCCCATTTTAATGTTGCTTCGGGGAGAGGCAGGTTTTTTAGAAATCGATTCAGCAGCCAGGTATAAGCTTGGTTTGCCGATGGGGCCATTTGAACTTGCTGATTTGACCGGTGCAGCCGACATAATGGTTGAAACAAGCAAAACAGTTGATAAGGTTCTGAAGAAATATCCCGAGTGGGAACCAAGGCCAATTTTGTTAAAAACCCTTAAATATTTGGTTGGTAACTTTTGGAATGAAAGGCGAAGCAAAGGATTGGTTGGCATAAAGAATGGCAGAGGATTCTATAAGTACCCGGGGCCTGGAAAATACAAAAGGCCGGATATCCCAAAGGAAGCAGGAGAAGGAATAGATGAAGCGAGCATTATAGCATCGATAGTGAATACAGGCGCTTGGGCCTTGAATGATGGAGTTGGAACCAAGGAAGAGATTGATAAGGCTATGAAACTTTCGTTTGGGTGGCCAAAGGGGGTATTTGAACTGGCGGATGAAGTTGGGATTGATAGGATAGTGGAATCCTTAAGGGATAAAAAGAACAGATCCCCCGAAGGGTACAGGGACTTTTATGAACTAGATCCGCTTTTAGTCCACTTAGTTGATATAGGTCATACCGGCATAAAATCTGGAAAGGGATTTTATGATTATTAAAGATCTTTCTATGGATAAGAGTTCGGAGAATAGGCATGGTAGGCATTAAATCTTATGGAGTGCATATTCCCTTTAAGCGCCTGAAAAGACAGAGCATTGCTGAATATTGGGGCACTAGACCTGCTGAAGGTGGCGAGAGGACTATTGCTAATTGGGATGAGGATGCTATTACCATGGCGGTAGCCGCAGGAATGAATTGTTTAAAGGCCAGACTTTCCGGGGACAAAGATATCTCTGGACTGCTTTTTGCGTCCACTAGCTTTCCCTATAAAGAAAAGCAGACTGCAGCCATCATTGCCACTTCACTTGATCTGCCTCGTAATTGCCTTACTGCCGACTATGGCAATTCATTAAGGGCTGCCTCCATTGTCCTCAAGAGTGCATACGAGAGTGTGAGTTCTGGTATGGCAGACGATGTCCTAATCACTGCTGCTGATCTTCGCCTTGGTTATCCAGGAGGAGTTTTAGAACAGATTATTGGTGATGGAGGAGGTGCTATCCTTGTAGGCAGCACAGATGTAATAGTTTCGATAGATGGCTATTACGGAGTCTATGACTACTTTATGGATTTTTGGAGAGCAGAGCATGATGCCTTCGTTCAGTCATGGGAAGATCGCTTTATCCACGGCAAAGGCTATTTGAGAGTGATGCCCGAGGTTGTGGGGGGACTCCTTAAAAGGTATGGGCTTAGCTTGAAAGACTTTGCCAGGGTAATTTACAATGCTCCTGATGCGAGAAGACATGCTGCGTTAGCCCGAAAAATTGGGGCTTCTAAGGAATTGGTAGCTGATCATCTATTTGATCACGTGGGAAATACCGGAGCTGCCACAGTGATATTATCTCTGGCAGCAGCTTTAGACAACGCCTCTCCTGGAGACAGGCTTCTGCTGGCTAACTATGGGGATGGAGCTGATGCCTTCATCCTTACAGTGACCGAAGAAATAGTAAAGTTCCATAAGAGGAACAGGAGCATCGTCAAGCCCCAGATAGAACGCAAGGCGGTGCTCTCAAGTTATGCAAAATATCTGGCATATCGCAATCTGATTCAGATCCAGCCTGTTCCACGACCTGAAAGCTCATATCCGACCCCGCCAGCGATGTGGAGGGAAAATAAGGAGAAACTGGCAATGTACGGGGCAAAGTGTCGACAGTGCGGCACAGTTCAATATCCAGCGCGGAGAGTTTGTATTAAATGTAAGACACGGGATGATTTTGAAAGGATCAATTTATCAGGAAGCTCTGGTAAGATATTCACATTTAGCATAGACAATTTAGCAGCAAATGTCGATCGGCCTGGTATCTATGTTGTAGTAGATTTAGATAAGGGGGGCAGAATTCAGCAATGGCTAACGGACTGCGATGAGATAGAGAAGGTAAAAATTGGAATGGCAATAGAGATGACCTTCCGTCGTGAGCAAATTGCCGGAGGAATATACCACTATGGATGGAAACCGAGGCCAATAAGCCAGTGAGTTAAAAGAGAGGAACAAGAGTGAGCATTAAAGATAAATGTGCCATAATAGGCATGGGATGTACGAGATTCGGTGAGTTATGGGACAAGAGTGGCGATGATCTTGTAGTTGAAGCAGTCAGTGAGGCAGTGGAGGATGCTGGTATTAGCTTCAACGATATTCAAGCAGCGTGGATAGGAAGCATGTCTACTGCATGGTCAGGCACTGGCCTCGTGTATCCGCTCAGTTTAGACTTCATTCCTGCAACGAGGGTGGAGAACAAATGCGCATCTAGCATCGAGGCCTTAAAAGAAGCATGCTTTGCTGTTGCTGCTGGAGAATATGATATCGTATTGGCTGTAGGCATGGAGAAGCTGAAGGATTCAGGGGCCTCAGGCCTGTTTCCACCCACGAGTGGTGTGCCTTCTGGCCCTAAAATACCCCTGAATCGAACTGCGCCAGGGAGCTATGCTCAGGCTGCTAACCGGTATTTTTATCAATTCAACATAGACCCCGACGAGGGCAAGAAGACCATAGCCAAAATAGCGGTGAAGAACCATTATAATGGCAGTATGCACCCAAAGGCTCAATTTCAGAGGGAGGTTACACTGGAACAGGTAATGAATGCTCCCATTGTATCTTGGCCTTTAGGTCTTTTTGATTGCTGTGGGGTAACCGACGGAGCTGCAGCGGCAATCGTTACTAGTGCCGAGAGAGCCAGTCGCCTAGCACAAGACTATATCCTTGTTAAAGGCATCGGCCTATCTGTAGGGGCACAGGGTGCTATTGATCAGGATTATGACTATGTACACTGGGAAGAGACGGTTAATGCCAGCAGAATGGCCTACGATGAGGCTGGCGTCAATGACCCAGCAAAGGAAATTAGTGTGGCCGAGGTTCATGACTGTTTTACTATTACAGAACTTATAAATTACGAGGACTTGGGCTTTTGCCCCAAGGGATCAGCCAAAGAACATGTGGATGCAGGCACTTTTACTTTAAAGGGTGATTTGCCAGTTAACACAGATGGGGGCCTCAAGGCCTTCGGGCATCCCGTAGGGGCGAGCGGACTTCGTATGACTTACGAAATTTATAATCAGCTTCTGAATAGGGCTGGCCCTCGGCAAATAAAAGATCCAGAGCTCGGGCTTGTCCATTGTCAAGGTGGACAGCCTGGCGAGTTCAATTGTGCTGTACTCATCTTGGGAAGGTAGGAGGATTGACTTTGAAGGACTACGGGAAAGTATCGCCCATTCGGGGTGAGAACAACAAGGATTCATTGATGGACCCTTACCTTGCTGTCGACCTGACTGACGAGAGGGGATATTTGTGCGGGAAGATCTTGGCTGACTTAGGAGTCGAGGTTATCAAAGTAGAAAGGCCGGGAGGAGATCCATCCCGAGCTTTAGGTCCTTTCTACCATGATATCCCACACCCTGAAAGGAGTTTGTACTGGTTTGCCTTCAACGCAGGGAAGAAGGGCATAACATTGGACATAGAGACAAATGACGGAAAGGCCATTTTTCTCAAACTTGTTGAGCATGCCGATTTTGTAATCGAATCCTTCCCCCCGGGATACCTCGATCGGATTGAACTGGGATATTCTACACTGAGTCAAACTAACCGGCGAATCATTATGACTTCTGTAAGCCCTTTTGGACAGGATGGTCCATATAAGGATTTTAAAGGACCAGACCTGGTGGTATGGGCACTGGGTGGTATGCTCTATATGTGTGGCGACGCTGATTGTACTCCTGTGAGGATCAGTTTTCCCCAGGCATACTCCCACGCGGGAGCTGCTGCTGCGACTGCGACATTGATAGCCCATTACAATAGAGAAACTACAGGGGAAGGACAATATGTTGATGTCTCAGCGCAACAGTGTGTTGAATGGGCTACCGCCGAAATTGTTCAGGTTTGCGAAATGAATAAACGAAAGGTAGGCCGGACTGGGCAGTTCCGCGTCCGACCAACTACCGGTGCTAAGTTGAGAGAAGTTTGGCCATGTAAGGATGGCTTTGTCTGCTTCAGGGTTATGGGAGGAAAGACAGGAGCTGGCTTTATGAGATCTTTAGTAGAATGGATGGATAGCGAGGAGATGTGTAACGATTACCTTAGGCAGAGGAATTGGGAGGAGCTTGACTTAGGCAAAGTAACTCAAAAAGAGTATGATTCAGCAGAAGAACCAATTGGCAAATTTTTCCTAACGCATACGAAAGCTGAGCTTTATGAAGGGGCGACAGAAAGACGCATTCAACTTTTCCCCATAAGCACGAGCGAGGATGTCGTCAATGATCCTCAGCTTACAGCAAGGGATTTTTGGATAAAATTGGAGCATCCTGAACTGGGAACCGCCATAACTTATCCGGGTCCTTTTGCCACGTTTTCCCAGGCTGTGTGCGGGCCAAGAAACAGAGCCCCTCTAATTGGTGAAAATAACGAGGAAATTTACAGAGGTAGACTTGGCCTCTCTAAGGAGGAGATCATGCTTTTGAAGGAAAGCGGTGTTATCTGAGGAAGGGATAGCATAATGGCAAAGCAAATTTTTGAGGGGATAAAGGTCGTTGAATTTGCATGGCTTGTAGTGGGTTCATTTATAGATACATTTCTCGCTAATTATGGAGCCACGGTGATTAAAGTAGAATCGTCTATCAGGCCTGATACTTTAAGGACTACACCTCCTTTCCAAGAGAACAAGCCCGGCCTTAATCGAAGCGGTTGGTTTGCCAAGTATAATCCAAATAAGTACGGAATAAGTCTTAATTTAAATCATCCTGAGGCACATGGCATTGTGGAAAAACTGATAAAGTGGGGTGATGTTGTGTCTGAAAGTTTTGCCCCTGGGGTAATGGACAAATGGGGGTTAAGCTATGAAGAGATAGCCAAAATAAATCCTGACATCATAATGATCAGTGCCTCTGCCCAAGGACAGACGGGCCCGCGGGCACGGTTGCCAAGTTATGGAATGCACCTGACTTCTTTAGCTGGCTTTGTTCATCTTACCAATTGGCCAGATCGTGAGCCAGCAATGGTCTATGGGGCCTATACCGACTTTATCGCCCCCTATTTTGGGGCTGCCGCCCTGGCAGCAGCTCTCGATTACCGACGTAGGACGGGCAAAGGCCAATATATAGATCTTTCCCAGTACCAATGTGCTGTCCATTTCCTGAGCCCGATAATTCTTGACTATGAAGTCAATAGAAGGGTGAATGAAAGAATGGGCAATCGTTGTCCTTATGCTGCTCCTCATGGTGTCTACCGATGCCTGGGAGAAGATGAGTGGTGTGCTATCGCTGTGTTCACGGATGAAGAGTGGGAGGTCTTTTGCAGAGTGCTATGCAATCCTGAGTGGAGTCGGAGCCCTAAATTCGACAACTTATTATCACGGAAGCAAAATGAGGGCGAGCTGGATAAGTTAGTTGAGGAATGGACGAAAAAGCTCACTGCCGAGGAGGTGATGAAAAGGATGCAAGAAGCAGGGGTGCCTGCAGGAGTAGTCAG
This sequence comes from uncultured Desulfobacteraceae bacterium, assembly GCA_964436665.1. Classification (GTDB taxonomy): domain Bacteria; phylum Desulfobacterota; class DSM-4660; order Desulfatiglandales; family B25-G16; genus CAYTDY01. The sequence continues at coordinate 28,594 of CAYTDY010000002.1, read as the reverse complement.
GGATAATGAAGGTGTATATCTTGATCCTCAACTCAATCAACGCAACCATTTCTGGAAGTTGAATCATCCTGAGATGGATGTTTATACTACTGAGGCCCTTCCTTTCAAACTATCAGCAACTCCTTTTAAATTTAAGCGAGCAGCACCCTGTTTGGGTCAAGACAACTACTATGTGTATAACGAGATTCTTGGAGTGTCTGACGAGGAATTTGTCCAATTATCTCAGGAGGGAGTTTTCGATTAGCATTAGCACTAACAGGAATGAGTTGGCTAACCAGCATTTTAATTCGTCTCAGGTAAGTCTTAGAAGTTTACTCCTCACACCTTTTTGACAGTGGCTAAATATTAATGCCTTGTTTCTTCAGGTTGGGAAAAGGGTGGAGGGTTTTTGGGCCAATTTGGAGATTGTGATAGTGGAAAAAGAAAAAAGAAGAAATATAAACAGGTTAAAATCATTTTACCCGCTACGCGCAAAAATCGATGAAACATATAAAAAAAGCATTGAAAATATAAAAGCGGGAAAGCCTATAATCTGGGCGATGATTAATTGCTGGTTTGGAGACCCAATTCTTAAGGCTATGGGTTTGGAGACCATCTATCCAGAGAATTATGGGGCCGTTTGCGCCTCGACTGGCATTGCCGAGTCTTACCTAAATAGGTCTGACAGGGAAGGTTTTCCATCTCATCTGTGCGGATATGCCAGGAACTGCTTTGGATATGTGTCCACGATGATGACGGACCTTGGAGGAGAGGTCCCGCCTGAGGCACCTATAGGTGGAATGCCTAAACCTATTCTTTTGCTTTCGTCGAACATAGGTTGTGATGCACGGTATAAATGGTTCCAGGCCCTGGGCCGTTACATGGATGTTCCTGTTTGGGTATTAGATATGCCCGTTCCAGGTGTTAAAGAGCTTTTTATGGATGGGGTTTACGATCGGTGCATCAAACTCATAGTCAACGAATTAAGGGAGTTTGTTGCTTTTTTAGAGCGACTGCTTGGTGTAAAAATGGATTGGGATAGGCTTGCAGCAACAGTACATGACATTGAGGAGATGAACAGGGTGTGGCACGAGATCAATGAATTGCGGAAGGCGAGGCCCTGCCCCATGCATTCACGGGATTTTTGGAGTGCCATGACCCCTTCCCTGTTTCTGGCCGGAAACCCCAGGGAATCCCTGCAACTGTACCGGGACATGTTCCATGAGGTCAAAAGTAGGATTGATAACAAAATCAGCGGTATCAATACCGAAGAGAAGTTCCGCCTGTTGTTTAGTGAACTTCCACCATGGCATAGCTTAGGCATCTTTGATAAACTGGCCGAGCGCGGATGGAATTTTGTGATCGAAAGCTGGAGCTACCACCCACCTCAACCTTTAGATTTGAGTGGAATTGCTGACCCTCTTGAGCATATTGCCCGTTCTGCCTTTCACTTCAAAACAGGTTATTTCAAAGATGCCTTAGGAGAGGGAGATTATTATGGATATACCAGTTATCCAATGCAGAAATTTGCCAAAGACTACCAATGTGACGGCGCATTTCTTCACCAGATACTCACATGCCGAAGTACCTCTAATCATGTACCATATCTTTGGGACAGGCTGATGCATAAGCTAAAGATACCATCAATGATAGTAGAGGGGGATATTGTAGACCTGAGGCTATTTGATGCCTCCGATGTTTTTAAGAGAATAGAGCCATTCGAAGAAAGTATGCGATACTACAAAAATAAGCGTAAAGAGAGTGCCTGATTCGTAGGAGAATAACGGAGATGAGGAGGTTTTCGGCAATGTTGAAGGGAACTGAAGGGATTGCTCGGGCGAGAGAAATATATCAGGATCGGTTTCAGATGGGAAAAGAACTGAAAGCGGAGGGAAAGACGATAGTGGGCTATCTCTGTTTTTATGCACCTGTTGAAGTGATGAGTGCCCTCGATATTATTCCTTTTAAAATTTTTGGCAGCATGAAAGAACGGTCCACAAAAGCTGACAGGTTTCTACCCCGGGCATTTTGCCCAATCATACGCAGTGTCCTTTCCTTATCTCTAAGTGGCAAATACGATTTCTTAGACGGGATGGTTATGGTGCATACCTGTGATGCCATGGAGAGAACCTCGAGGATATGGGAATCTGTGGCAAGCCCACCCTACGTCCACTATATGGATATGCCTACCAAAATAGACAAAATGCACCAAGAGGCACTCAGGGAAGAGATAGATGACTTTAGAAAGACACTTGAATCTTTCGCGGGGAAGGAGCTGCAACCTCAAAAGCTCAGAAAGGCTATAGAGACGCATAACCAGCAACGACATCTTGTAAGAAGGCTTTACGGGCATACAAAGTCCGCACCACCACTAATATCTGGAAAAGAAATTATGGAAATAATAGGGGCAGTGTCTTGCCTTCCTGTCGAGGAAGGCAATGAGCTGCTCAGGAAGGTTATTACTGAGGTCGAGGAGCGGAAGAAGAGCCCAGAAAAGGGATTTGCTAGAATTCTTGTTTGGGGCAGTGTCCTGGAGGCCCCGGTTTTAATTGAGATGATCGAGAATGCAGAAGCAAATGTGGTGATTGATGATACCTGTACTGGGACCAGGGGCTATTTTACGGATATAAATTTGAATAAAAATCCTCTGGATGCATTGGCCTACTATTGTCTTGTGGATCTGAAATGCCCCAGAACATTCAAGGAGGCCCCCAATAATGACGTTAGGAAGGACTACCAGGCAGACTTAGAAGCTAGATTCGGATACCTTAAAGATTTCACCAGAGAGTGGAAGGTAGATGGCGTGATTCTCCAATCTGTCAAGTATTGTGACTGCCACGGCTTTGAGGTGCCTCAGGTAAAAGATTATTTCGATAACTTGAAAATTCCAAGCCTGTATCTGGAGCATGACTTTACAGAGCAAGGCCTTAGAGCTTTAAAGACTAGAGTCGAGGCCTTCTTAGAGATGATCAGAGGAGAGCTGTACTGACTGCGATTGGAAGCATATAATTATTCATTAAGACTATTGCAGTAAGCCTCAACTCTTGAATGCCAAAAGATAAAAAATTGACTAACAAGGAGCTGTTTATAATGCGAATGACAGAATATAAAACATATGAAGAAGCAGCAAAGAATTTCACTTTTAGTCAAGTCTGGGAGCTTTTTGATGGAAACAACGAAAAGTTCAATATTGCTCATGAGTGTATAGATCGCCATGTAAGAAAAGGGACCGCTGTAAGGATAAAATTCGAGGATGGGCACACGGAAAAATACAGCTTTGATGAAATCTCGAAGTTGAGTTCACAATTTGCATGTGCCCTTGAGGATTTAAATGTGAATTTTGGGGATCGTGTGGCTATCATGTTGGATCCATCCCTTGAATTCTACGTAAGTTTATTTGGAACGCTAAAAAGAGGCGCAGTAGTAGTACCTTGTTTCACCTTATTTGGTTCCGAGGCACTCAGACAAAGACTGGAAGATTCCGGGGCAAAAATACTTATTACCATAGAGGGGAAAACAGAATTGGTAGATCGTAATTCATTGGTACAGATAATTACGACTGGTCTTCAATTCAATAAGTTAATAGAGAATCAGAGCAGTACATATGAAGTAAAGACCTCTGCAAAGGATATTTCAGTCTATCAATACACGAGTGGTACTACTCGCAAATATGCAGAGGCCATAAAGCATTACCATAGAAGTATAGTAAATTTGATGCCAGCAGCGATATTCGGACGGGGGCTCAAAAAAGGAGATAATTTTTTTTGTCCTTCTTCTCCCGCTTGGGGGCATGGACTTTGGATTGGAACATTCGCCCCGTTAGCTTTGGAGGTCGCTGTTGGTGCATATTGTGGCAAATTTGATGTAATAAAATTACTTGAAGCTTTGGAAGAATTTGAGATTAACAATATTAGTACTGCCCCGACTGTCTTTCGAATGATAAAAAGATCTGGATTAGCAGAAAACTATAATTTGAAAATTAATAAAATACATTATACAGGCGAGCCAATGGATATGGACACGTTTAATTTCTTGAAAGAGAAATTCGGGATATCACCTATTAGTGGCTATGGATCTACGGAGGTAGGTCCAATTATTTATAATTACGCTGGATTTAATAATTGGGTGGTTAAACCTGGATCAATGGGGAAACCCATGCCGGGATTAGAAATAAAACTTATTGATGAACAAGGACACGATGTTCATCAAGGCAATGTTGGGGAGATAGCCCTCAAACGAAGAAGAGAATGGTTCAGAGTGAAAGATTCGGCAGTTATAGATGAGGATGGCTATTTTTGGCACAAGGGGAGGGCAGATGATATAATCATTTCCTCCGGATGGACCATCAGTCCTACAGAGGTAGAAGATATTTTGCTAATGGATAGGGCGGTTCAAGATGTTGCGGTTATTGGTGTTCCAGATGAAGAACGTGGTCAGATAGTAAAAGCCTTTGTCGTAACCGACTCAGAACCCTGTTCAGAGCTAAAAAAGGAATTACAAGAGTTTGTAAAACAAAAGCTGAGTATGCATGAATACCCCCGTGAGATAGAATTTGTAGAGTCCCTCCCTAAAACACAAGGAGGGAAGATTAAAAGAAAGGAACTCAAGGAAAGGGCTTTAAAAGCTGTGGAGTAAGAGATGGGTAATAGAAGGTTTGTTGAATTTTTCGATTAGGGAGTAGGAGAACTTACCAAAGTTAGAAAAGAAGGGAAGGAGCATGGCAGAGTTTGGTTTTAGTGAGGATCACGAGATTTTACAACAGGCAGCTAAGGATTTTGCTATAAAAGCGCTTGCCCCAGGAGCAAAAGAGCGAGCAATAGCGAACAGGATACCTGATTGGATGATTAAGAAAATCGGCGAATTAGGGTATATAGGAATGACTGCTGATGAAAAATACGGCGGGCTGGGGATGGACATGATATCAGTAGGCATTGTAGTTGAAGAATTTGGCAAGATTGACGTTGGTGCGGCTCACACAGTGTTAATCCCCACTGAATTCTGTTCTCTTCTTGAGTCTGGAAGTGAAGAGCAACGTCAGAAATGGCTACCACTATTATGCAAGGGGGAATTGATGCCTAATCTGGCGATCACGGAATCCGGTTGTGGCACTGATGCTACAGCCATAAAGATGAGGGCAGTGAGACAGGGCGATAATTATATTCTGGATGGGGAGAAATCACCTGTAACTCGAGGGATGCAGGCAGACACCTTAATAGTATGGGCAAAAACTGATCCTAATGCAGGTGCACGCGGGGTCAGTTGTTTCTTTGTGCTAGCTAACACAAAAGGGCTCTCCTTTGCAGAGATTCCTTATGCTGGGCTTATTCCATTAAACTGCGCTACTGTTTATTTTGATTCGGTCAAGGTGCCTAGTAGCAACAGGATAGGGGATGAGGGTAAAGGTTTTTACATGTTGATGGACCGCTTTGATGTTATTCGTGTATTGCTTTCCCTTGTCGCTTTAGGGCAAGCGCGGACTTCATTAAGTGAGGTAGTGGATTATGTAAAAGTGAGGACCGCCTTTGGTAGTCCCATTGCTAAATATGAAGGAATATCCTTTAAAATTGCTGAAGCGGCGACCAGACTTGATGCAGCGAGGCTGCTTTCTTACAGGGCCTTATGGATGCATGATAAAGGCCTAAGACATTCAAAAGAGTCAGCCATGTCCAAATGGTATGGCCCATCAGTTGCGTTTGACGTAATCCATGATTGCATCCTGATGATGGGACATTATGGGTATAGCACTGAATATCCACTGACACAGCGTATGCTTGATGCCATGGGTTATCAGATTGCTGACGGTACTGCCGAGGCGCAGAAGCTGGTTATCATTCGAAATATGCTGGGACGTGAATTTTTGCCTTACCATAAATAAATTAGTTTTAAAAGTGGGTTAGATATTTCAAAGGCTTTGAAAAATATTAGCAAGGAGGATTTGTAATGCAATTGGAACTCAAGGATAAGGTGGCAATAGTTACTGGAGCCGGATGGGGCATAGGTAAAGCCGCAGCAATGGGGTTTGCTGATGAAGGAGCAAAGGTAGTGATCGTCGATCTTGATGAAACGCGAGGCAATTCTACAGTGCAGGAGTTAAAAGATAAAGGTTGCAGCTCTCTTTTTGCCAAGGTTGATGTATCAAGCTGGACAGATGTGGAGCAGGCCGTTGCGTCTACTTTAAGTGAATTTGGTCAGATTGATATTTTGGTCAATAATGCCGGCGCTTGGCGAATAGAGTTCTTTACCAAGCAATCGAGAGAGGACTGGGCCGTGCAGGTGGATGTTTGCTATTATGGTACGCTTAACTTCACCAAGGCAGTAATTGACCACATGGTATCTCGTAAAACAGGAAGTATCATAAATGTTGCCTCTGATGCAGCTCGCATTGGTGAGCCCAATCAGCCTGTTTACTCAGGGGCAAAGGCGGCTGTGGTTGCTTTTTCAAAAGCACTGGCCAAGGAGGTCGGGAGAAATGGCATTAGGGTAAATGTGGTATGCCCATCCTTGACAACGGTCGAGCGCAGAGTGGAAATGGAAGAAAAAATGAAACAAGAGGAACCCGAAAAATATGCTACCTATGAAGAACAAATGAAAAAGGCGCTACGTCTTTATCCTATGCGTAAGTTTGGCAAACCTGAGGATTTAGCCAATATGATTGTTTTCCTAGCCTCTGACCTTAGGGCTGGACACATAACTGGGCAAACAATCAGCGTCAATGGAGGTTACTGCATGGTTTAATATTTAAAACTATTAGTAAGGAGGTATAATATATGAATTTGGCAAAAGAAAGACCACGTGAATGGACAAAGATTCCTGACTTTGATGCCACAGAGATTATTTATGAGAAAAAATACTTTGACAGCGGTGGCGTAGCTCGAATTAGCATAAATAGGCCCGAAAAGATGAATGCTCTAACCGGTGCTGGCTTTGGAGAAATCTGTGATGCCTTGAGCGAGGCGAGCCATGATCATACAGTCGGTGTGGTGATTTTCACCTCTGTTGGAGATAAGGCCTTTTGTACTGGTGGAGACATTAAATGGGAAGGCTTAGGGGGGCTTCGTCGTCAATGGGAGCACCCCATCTCAATTAATAGGGCAATAAGGCTTTGCCGAAAGCCAGTAATTGCTGCTGTTAAAGGATGGGCAATTGGTGGCGGGAACCATTGGGCATATTTTTGTGATTTTACTATCGCTGCAGAGAATGCAAAGTTTGGGCAGGTTGGCCCCAGGGTAGGTAGTCCAGCTGATGGTTATCTTGTGGCATACCTGACAAGGGTAATAGGGGCCAAGAGAGCGAGAGAGATGTGGATGCTATGTAGACAATATACGGCTCAAGAAGTACTTGAAATGGGGTTAATAAACAAGATTGTGCCCTTAGAGCAGCTTGAAGAGGAGGTTGACAAATGGTGTCTGGATCTACTTGGTGTAAGTAGCACCTGCCTTGCTATTGTGAAGGCAAGCTTCAACGCTGATATTGACTATTTAGTATATTCAGGTCACCATATATTACACAATATGTATCCGGATTATCTTGGAAGCGAGGAATATATGGAAGGACCTACTGCCTTCCAAGAAAAGCGTAAACCTGATTGGGGAAAATTCCGGGTCTAAGGGCAGCTAACTACTATTAAAGGAGGAAATGATGGATATTATCTTTTTCTGTCGAGATGCATTTTATGACTCTCTGATAAATAACCTTACCATGGCTATTTCAGCACAAAAGAGTGGAAAAGCAGTGGGAATAATTTTTACTGGTGATGCCCTTAACTGTCTGTGCAGGAGCGTAATTAAGTGGCCTGACTCACTATCGGGTATTGAAGTCAGAAAGACGATATCGAAAGAGGCAAAAAATATGGATCTGCCTATCGCCAGTAGTCGAGATCCTAGGGAGATGGATATAAAGCCATTGCTGTTACAGGCCAAAGAATCGGGTGTTTTGCTCTATGCGTGTCCTATTTGGTCGAGGCTTCTAAAGTTAACGGGTAAACTCCCTGAGTGGCTGAGCGAAATAGAAATGGAGAAGTTTTTAGAGGAGATTATCTCATCAAATAAAGTTATAGGTTCATTATAGATAGAATGTACAGTGTATTAGATGGGATTAGAGTTATAGATTTGAGTCGCCATATATCAGGCCCATATTGTAGTTCTTTGTTGGCTGATATGGGCGCAGAAGTCATTCGGGTAGAGTTACCCGGAGGGGATGAGGATAGGCATTTTGGCTATTTATCCCCAACAGGCGATAGCTACGCTTTCGTTAATAGGATGCGGAATAAAAAGGCAATAACCCTCAACTTGAGTAACCCTGAGGGCAAGGAAATTTTTAAGCGATTGGTAAAGAAGTCCGATATAGTACTTGAAAACTTTGCAATGAGGGATAGAGAAAAATTAGAGCTGAACTTTGAATCTTTAAAGAAGATCAAACCTTCAATTATCTTAGCTTCTATTTCGGCTTTTGGATTAAATGGACCGAATAAACATAGGATAGGCTTTGATCCCATTGCACAAGCCATATCTGGATCTATGATATTTAATGGTTTCCCTGGCAATCCCCCAACAAGGACAGCTGCAGCATGGGTGGACTATGCTGCTGCTACTCATACCGCTTTTGGCATACTTTTAGCGTTAAGGTATCGTGACCGGACAAAGAAAGGGCAGGTTGTTGATGTAGCTTTAGCAGATGTGGCTGCAGGGCTGGTGGCCTTACATGGAGTCTATACAGAATATGAGAAGATGGGTATAGAGCGTCCTCAGACAGGCAACTCGAGCCCTTATGCATTTGCTAATTTATTTCAAGCTCACGATGGCTGGATCTTCATCTCTTTAACTCGTGATGGGGTATGGAAAAGGTTTTTAAGGGTAGCAGGAATGGAAGAGATTAACAATGATCCCCGATTTGGTTCCGACTGGGAGAGAGCTCAGAATAGCGAGGCCCTCAATGAGATCATTGCACCTTGGATTGCTAAAAAGAAGGTTGAAGAAATAGTCTCCCTTTTAGGAAAGGCAGGAGTGCCGTGTGCGCGAATCAATACCATTCCTCAGGCTATTTCTGAGCCTCAATATCGAGATCGAGAGATCTTGACAGATATGGAACACCCGGGCTGTGAAATTATGAATACCCTTGGGATTGTAGTGAAACTTTCGGAAACACCAGGAAATATAAAGAGGGGAGCGCCTCTCGTTGGCCAGAATAATGAGGAAGTCTACAAAGACATTCTTGGATACACTGACCAACAGTTTTTAAGGTTTAAGAACGAAGGCGTAATTTGATGGGAGGGAAAACAGAAGAGAAGGAGAGGAAGCACATGGTAGAAAAAATGCAAGAAAAGAGCCGATGTCCCTGGTGTGAGGCGTTATTATCTTTAGTAGAAGATAAGCATCAAGGTTCCCATGGTAAAATGAGAATAATGAGGTGCGCTCAATGTAATAAACTCATTTCAGTGCGTTTGGAAGGAGAGCCTGATAGGATTCTTAAGAAAGAGCTTATTAAAGGAGGTTGAAGGTGAAGAAGAAAAAAAGCGTCCTCCCCGAAGTTGAGCTTACCAATGAAATGCTGGAGGAATATAAGGACAGAGTTGGCTTAGAGTTACGAGTTAGCAATGTTTTCAATCAAACCGTAAGCTATGAGGCGATAAGGAATTATGTTAATGGAATAGGAGATTATAATCTCCTATACCGGGATAGAGAGTATGCTAAGAAAAGCAGCTATGAAGAATTAGTGGCGCCACCTAACTGGCTTTATAGTGTTTTTCCGACTTATGTAGTGGAAGGTCTGCCTGGGCTTCATGCCTGGCATTCTGGTAATGATTGGGAATTTTATAAGCCAATTTATATTAATGATTGCATAAAGCCAAAGAGTACTATTGTTGGCTTTGATATACTGCGAACCAAATTTTCGGGAAAGTCTTTATGGAGATATCAAAAAGCAGAATTTTTCAACCAAAGAGGTGAATTAGTTGCCAGGGCTTATAGTTGGTCATTAAGGGGTGAAAGGAGAGCGACGCGTAAGACTGGCAAATATTCTCAATTAAGGCTTCCTCATCCGTGGACAGAAGAAGAGTTAATTAAGATAGAGAATGATATATTGGACGAAGAAATAAGAGGCAGAGAGGTCCGTTATTGGGAGGATGTGAAAGAAGGAGATGAATTACCACCTATAATTAAAGGACCCTTTGGTTTGACTGATATGATTGCCTATTGTGTCGGTGCAACTCCTGTACAGTTGGCTGCTCATGGCGTTCAGCTCCGCAATTATCGTAACCACCCAGCCTGGGCATTCCGAGACCCTGATACTATGGCCCTAGAACCCATCTATGGGGTACACTATAACAAGCTTGCGGCACAGAGCGCAGGTTTACCTATACCGTATACTGCTGGTGTGCAGAATCAATCCTGGCTGATTAATCTCCTCACCAATTGGATGGGGGATGAGGGTTGGATAAAGCGCAACTATGCTGAATATCGCAGGTTCGTCTATTTTTCCGATGTTGTATGGCTCAAGGGTAAAGTAGTTAAAAAGTATGTGGACGAAAAAGGTGAACACTGCGTTGATATACGGTGTAGTGGCATCAACCAGCGACGGGAAGATATCATCCCAAGTTTCGCCACTATTATCCTGCCCAGTAAAGAAAAGGGAGAGCGGCCTTTAGCTAAAAGGCTACCTGCTCATGAGTTTCGAGGCTCTGGTAAATAATCTAAATATACATATAATGCTATGTAAGTACCTCAGAAGAAGAAAAGGCGTAACCAAGTTTCCTTAGATTGATTTATTCTATGGGCTTGAAGACAAGCAAGAAAGAATTTTTGCTGTGGAAAAAGACTTTTTGTAGGCGTGTTGTCAATACCTATGGCACAACCGAGACAGCAAGTACACTCTGCCTGAGGAGCGATATTCATCTTGTTGATCGATTACCTGTGACAAAAAATAAAAATCAATACCAGTTAGGCCCCGGAGGGACTTTATGGATCAAGAAATGGTTCTATGCCAAAAAAAAGACTCTGTAGCAATGATAATCCTCAATAGACCTGATTCAAAAAACGCCATCAACACCCGAATTGTTTCAGAGTTAGAAGATATTAGAAATGAAATCAATGATACAAGGGTCGTGATTATTACGGGAAAAGAAACATTTTCTACCGGAACTGATATAGAAGAGTTTTCTTTGTCGGAAAACAAGGCAGAAATTAGAAAACGCATATCTATAGCTTCCATTGTTGATGCGTTAGATCAGCCAACCATCGCTGCAATTAACGGTGATGCATTAGGGCAAGGCCTGGAATTGGCTTTAGCCTGTGATCTAAGAATTTGCACTGAGACTGCACATTTTGCGATGCACCATGTGACTTATGGAGAGATTCCCTGGGATGGAGGAACTCAACGATTGTCACGCTTGGTGGGTAGAGGGAAAGCCATGGAAATGATTCTCAGTGGAGAATTTATAGATGCCCAAGAGGCCTATCGGATTGGTTTGGTTAACAAGATCGTTTTACCTGATGAGCTATTAACAGTGGTTATGGATATGGCACAGAAGATGGCCTCAAAAGGCCCGATTGCTTTAAAGTATGCCAAAGAAGCGATATGTAAAGGTTTGGATCTTTCCCTGGAACAGGGGCTGCGTCTGGAGGCCGACCTTTATTTTTTATTACATACGACCAGAGATCGTACAGAAGGCATCACAGCATTTCGGGATAAGAGATCTCCTGGGTTTGAGGGGAAATAGGTTGTTGCTTTTTGGGAGTCTCAATGGATGGTTTTAAGACATTGATCTATGAAAAGAAAGAAGGCATTGCCTATGTGACCCTCAATCGTCCTCAGGTTTTGAACATCTATAATGTCCAGATGAGAGATGATCTATATCAAATTCTGAGTGCCATACGTGATGACCCTGAAGTGTTGGTTGCTATTTTCAAAGGCAAAGGAGAAAAGGCGTTCTGTGCAGGAGCTGACCTAAGCGAGTTTCTAACTGCTCCGTCCCCTGTAGGAGCCCGGCAGGTGCGCTGGGAACGTGATGTCTGGGGCATCTTTTTAAGTATTCCACAACCTCTTATCGCTGCCCTACACGGCTACGTGTTGGGATCGGGTATTGAAATAGCCTTATGTTGTGACATTAGAATAGCATCAGACGATGCACAGTTTGGTTTGCCGGAGGTCGGATTGGGCATTATACCGGCTGCTGGTGGCACCCAGACTCTTCCTCGCACAGTCGGACGAGCTAAGGCACTTGAGATGCTACTAACAAACCAATGGATTAATGGTGAAGAGGCCCACAGGGTAGGGCTGGTCAATCAAGTAGTACCTAGAGCCAAACTGCTGCAGACTGCTGAAGAAATGGCAAGAAAGATCGCCTCATATAATCCAGTTGCAGTAAGGAATGCCAAAAAAGCAGTGATGCGTGGATTAGACCTAACCCTTCCAGAAGGTCTGGATTTAGAAAAAAGGCTTGCCCTTGAGGTAACAGTAATGGCTAGACAGAAGGATTGATGATAAAAAAATGTGACAAGAATTTGTGATATTAACTAAGAGAAAGAGAAAAAATGAATACAACGGATTTTCTGAGTATAGCTAATGCAATCTGCCCTGATCGGGATGTTGTAGTGTTTGAAGGAGGAAGGTGGACGTATGCCCAAACCAATGACCGAGTCAACAGATTGGCAAATGCCTTGACAAAGCTGGGAGTAGTAAAAGGCGATCGTATTGGGATGCTTCATGTAAATTGCAATCAGTATATCGAATCCTATTTCGCTACGGCCACGGTGGGGGCCATCTTCGTTCCCTTGAATTTTAGGGCCAAGGCCGAAGAGTTGAGCTATATGATAAGCAATGCAGGGGCCAAGATCCTTTTTGTGGGGAGCAGGTACCTAGATATAGTAGATGCTTTGCTTCGCCAGTTGCCCACCATTAAAGAATACATTTCTATTGATAGTGATAGAAATGGAAAGCTTTTTTTCGAAAATCTAATCAGCTCCTCTTCTTCTGATGAATTCATGTGTGAGATTGGAGATGAAGACGTCACCATTCTTATGTACACGGCGGGCACTACAGGACGTCCCAAAGGTGTACCATTGACGCACAACGGATTTGTTTCTTACGTTCTGGATAATGTTGAACCTGCCAGCCCGGAAATAGAGGAGAGGAACTTGATTACTGTCCCACTGTATCATGTGGCCGGGATTCAGGCAATGTTAGCAGCCATTTATGGTGGAAGAACACTAGTGATGATGAAGCAGTTTGAGGTCAAGGAGTGGATGGAGACTGTTCAGGAAGAGAAGGCTACCCGGGCGATGTTGGTTCCGACTATGCTAAAGAGGATCATTAATGATCCGGACTTTATAAAGTATGACCTTACAAGCTTGAGGGTCATCACATATGGCGCTGCACCAATGCCTTTTGAAGTGATAAAAAAGGCTATTGAGGTTATGCCCTGGGTCAGGTTTATCAATGCCTTTGGGCAAACAGAGACCGCTTCTACAATAGCGGCTTTAGGCCCTGATGACCATATTATTGAGGGAACTGAAGAAGAACGTGAGAAAAAATTGAAACGCCTTACTTCCTCTATTGGCAGGCCGTTGCCCGATGTGGAAGTGAAGACTGTGGATGAAGATGGAAAAATGTTGCCATCCGGTAATGTGGGCGAAATAATGGTCAGAGGCCCACGTATCATGACTGGTTATTGGGGTGATGAGCAAAAGACCTCACAGGTTATTACCCCTGATGGGTGGCTCCACACGGGTGACATGGGATGGATAGATGAAGAGGGATATATTTATTTAGCTGGCCGTGCTGATGATATGATCATCAGGGGGGGTGAGAATATCTCGCCAGAAGAGGTAGAGGATGTGCTCCATTCTCATCCTAAAGTTGAGGAAGTGGCAGTTATTGGTGTCCCAGATCCAGAGTGGGGGCAAGTACCCAGGGCAATTGTGGTACTGAAAAAGGGGGAGCAAGTGGTGCCAGAAGATATTATAGAATATTGCCACTCAAGGTTGGCTGGGTTTAAACGACCGAGGTCAGTGATTTTTGTTGATTCGTTACCACGCAATCAAATGGGTAAGGTTTTGAAGAAAAAACTTCGAGAGATGCATGGACAACCTTGATTTTTTATCTAAACAATAAAGGAGGGATAAGATAATATGGCAAATCAAGTTGGAAAAAGATACATCTGCAAAAAGTGTGGCGCAGAGTTTATAGTGACTCGCGGAGGCAAAGGCACACTTTATTGCTGCGGTCAGCCAATGGAGTTAAAAAAATAGCCTTTTTACATATTCTGTAGAAAATATCTGGAGGTGACAGAGAATGAGCCAACTTGGTAAGAGATATCGTTGTCAGGTATGTGGTACTGAAATCCTTTGTACCAAAGCCGGAGAAGGCAATCCAGTATGTTGTGATAAGGAAATGGAGGTTCAGGAACCCAGACCTCTACCGTCATCTGATTAATATCATAGGAAATTAACCTTTGTTTGAGGGTGATGCCCACCGGAATATTTTTCCATTATCAGCAAGGAGAGAGACTCAAAGACTTTCCCCAAGCCTTAGATGGTATATTAGAGAAAGAAAATGTCTTTTTCTATGATGCGCTCTATCTGTCAAAACCCAAGTCTTGTTTTGATTTAGAACCCATCCCTATAGAAACTCTGCATAAGATACACTCACCAGGGATGATTGACCGAGTGAAGGCCACTGGAGACTTTGAGGGGGCCCTTTATTCAGCAGCGGGTACTCTGTCGGCAGCGATAAAGGTTTGGTCAGGTGAACTCCTCAATGCGTTTGTTTTCACTGGGTACGGGGATCATCATGCCGGAAGTAATTTTTTTGGCGGAGGGTGTTATCTTAATGGCGCTGCTATAGCAATCCATGAGTTACAAGAAACGTTTGGTGCCAAACGCTTTGCTATTATTGATACCGATGCCCACCATGGCAATGGCACCTGGGAGTTATTTGAAAATGATCCTACTGTCCTCTATATCTGTTTTTGCTCTGAAAGTTCCCAAGAAAAAAATCAAAATGTAAATGTCCACGTACCCTTTAAGGTTAAGGACTCCGTTTATACTGCCCTGGCAAAGGAATCCTTTGAGAAATGGGTCAAGCCCTTTCAACCTGAGATCATATTCTGGAATTGGGGCTATGATGGGACGATTGGGGAATATGGAGATATAGGATTGACCCTGAAGTTCCATCTGCAAATGGCAATGGAGATAAAAAAATTGGCCTATGAAGTTTGCAGTGGCAGGTTGATCATTATTCTATGTGGTGGGAGCCGAAGGGACTATGCTAACTTTCTCATTCCAAGAATCATTAGAATACTCGTTGATTGATAACTTCAGATTGTCGGCAGGAAGGATTAAGAAGAGTTTTCTCAAAAACTCATTATGATATGAAAGCTGTTAAGCCACAAGATAGATATATGGAGATAAACGGGCTGCGTTTCCATTATCTTGATTGGGGAAATGATAAGCAACAACCGATGGTGCTGCTTCATGGATTTTTGGCACATGCCCATGTATGGGATGATTTTGCCTTAAACTTTAGATCTCATTATCATGTGATAGCCCTTGATCAGCGAGGACACGGTGAAAGTCAGTGGTCAAAGGATGGTGCTTATACTATGGATGATCATTTTTCAGATATTGCTCATTTCATCGAAACATTGGACTTAAAAGATTTAATTCTTATTGGCCACTCAATGGGAGGTCGGAATGCCTTATTTTACACTGCATGCAGCACTCGAAAAATAAAACGGCTTATTTTGGTTGATTCTCGTCCCGATGATAACAACCCACAGTCCTCTAAGGCATTAAGGCATCTGCTTGTCAATTTTCCGCTTCAAGCGGGTTCTCTCGATGAAGTTGTGCGAGCAGTCCAGAGTCTTTATCCCTACCTCTCAAGAGAGTTCTGTCATCATATAACAAGTTATGGTTACAAGCAGGTGCACGATGGAATGTTTGTTCCCAGATATGATAGTAGAATGAGTCTGCAATCCAAACTAGCAGGGTATGCCATTGAGGACCTTTGGGTTTTCATGAAAAATGTTAACTGTCCCACTCTGATAGTCCGCGGGGAGGAAAACTCTTTTTTATCTAGGCAAGATGCCAAAAATATGTGCAGGATTATCTCAAAGGCAGAATGGAAGGAAATACCGGAATCTACGCATATGCCAATGCAAGAGAATCCAGTTGCATTTAACAAAGTGGTCTCAGATTTCTTAGATAATTAATGATAAAAAGGTCATTGTGAGTTTATAAAAAAGTGACGACATGATCGTTCCATGCCATTTGATCTCATAAAAGAGACGTTGCTTGCCTCGAGCGTGAAAGAAGATGAACGAATTGCTGACTATATAGGCAAACTTGATCGCCTGCATCAACAATTCATAAGCGAGATGAAGGCCACCCAAGACTCGCTGACTAAGGCAAAGGCACTTTTCGGTTGGCTCTGGATAAAAAAACCAGACCGGTATGGATTTCATGGTTATTACAGACTAAATGATGTAATTGACTCTCAGTTAAGCAGAGATAGCCAAGTAGTGGGAAACTGTTTGGGCTTGACGCTTCTTTATAATTGTCTTCTTCAAAGGACAGGCATAGATACAGGGGCATTATATTTGGAAAATGCCTTTGGCATAGGCCCTCACGTGCTAACCATTTTTAAAACAAAAGAATCCATAATAGACATTGAAAATATTTTGCCAGATGGATTCGATTATAAAGGACATCTCAATGATCCGTCCAGGACAAGGTGGGGAGATAGAGAACTGGTAGCCGATATTTACCATAGCCAGGGAAATGAGTCTTTTGAAAGAGGCGATTATATCGGAGCCTTAAAATGTTATGATAGGGCTATAAGCCTGAATCCCATATATGAAAGAGCTCGGCTTAACAGGGCTATTTTGCTGGACAGGATGGCGATGGAGAAAGAGACAAGCTAAGTCTCAA
>CAYTDY010000002.1:0-11683 GCA_964436665.1 uncultured Desulfobacteraceae bacterium | reverse complement strand
TTGAGGCACATTGATGAAAAGAACGCGGATTTGTGATCTTTTAAAGATCGAATATCCTATTATTCAGGGAGGTATGCTGTGGCTGGCAAATGCTGAACTCGCTGCAGCAGTTTCTAATACTGGCGCCTTAGGTATCATCAGTCCATTGGCTGGGATGGAGAGACATGGGGATTCTTCAGAAAATCTGAGGTTTCAAATCACAAAGGCAAAGGAATTGACGAAAAAACCATTCGGCATCAACATCCCTTTGGATCTGCAACAGAGCGGAATCCTTATAGATGTTATTCTCAAAGAAGAGGTTAGAACTGTAGTTACCTCTGCAGGAAACCCTGCTCATTATACTGAACTACTGCGCCAAAACGGGGTTACAGTTATGCATGTGGTGAGTTCTGTTGAACAAGCACGGATTGCAGAATCCTGCATAGTGGATGCCGTAATCGTTGAAGGGGTAGAAGCCGCAGGCCATATTGGATTTGATGAATTGCCATTATTTTCATTAATCCCCCAAGTGGCCGACGCTATCTCTATTCCGGTCATTGCGGCTGGTGGTATTGTAGATGCAAGAGGATTTGTTGCAGCCCTATCCCTTGGCGCTGAGGGCGTGTAACTTGGGACCCGATTTGTTACTGTTGAGGAGAATATTGCCAACATACGATATAAGCAGGCTATTATAGAAGCAAAGGACACGGATACCACAATAACATGCCGTAGGCTATTACCGACAAGAAGCCTGAAGACAGAGTTTTCTCAAAAATTGCTGGAAGTGGAGAAATCAGGCGCCTCTGCCAGTGATATAAGAGACTTTCTTGGTTATAGTCGAGCAAGGAAAGGCCAATTAGAGGGAGACTTGATTAATGGTGAGGCATACTGTGGGGCATCGGCTGGTTTAATAAAAGAAATAATCCCCGTGGCCTTAGTGGTTCAAGGGTTAGTAGAAGGATATCAAGAGGTCATCAAAAAACTTATTTGAGCTCACAAAAGAGGGCACCACAGTTTACTGATGAGAGATAGTACTAAGGAGTTGATAAATGAACATTGCAGCCAAAAATGATAGCTTTTTGGCAGGAATACGGGTACTGGATTTAGCTGATGAGAAGGCTAGCTTTTGTTCAAAGCTCTTGGCTGAAATGGGTGCATGCGTCATCAAGATAGAAAAACCAGGTGGGGATGCATCTCGAGACATAGGTCCCTTCTTAAAAAATTCGCCACATCCAGAAAAAAGTCTACCTTTTTATTATAACAACACAAACAAGCTCGGTATAACCCTTAACTTAGAAAATAGTGCTGGCAGAGAAATTTTTTTCAGACTCCTAAAAAGAACTGACATAGTGGTAGAGACCTTTCCCCCAGGATGCCTCAAAGTAGCAGGCTTAGATTTTGAGGGTTTAAGTGAAATAAATAGTAAGATCATTCTGGTATCGGTCACTGGTTTTGGACAGAATGGTCCCCGAATGAATTATAAATCTTGCGACTTGGTGGCCTCAGCTATGGGCGGCCAGATGTATATTTCTGGTTCTCCCTCGACACCGCCTCTTAAACCGTTTGGAGAGCAATCATATTATACCGCTTCTCTTTTTGCTGCTATAGGTATTCTCCTGGCCCTTCGGAAGAGAAATCAAAGTGGAAAAGGAGAACATATTGATATATCTTTACAGGAAGCTGTGGCCTCGACCTTAGAGCATGTAATGATTCGCTATATTTATGATCAAATAATACCTAAAAGGCAAGGGAGCGTCTATTGGAATAACGAATTTTGCATCTTACCATGTAAAGATGGTTTTATCCTGTTGACCATTTTCCAGCAATGGGAGACACTTGTTGAGTGGATGGATAATGAGGGTATGGCAGATGATTTAATGGATGAAAAATGGAATGATGAAGAAATTCGTCTCCAACAACGTGATCATATCATCGAAGTGGTGAAACGATGGACAAAAACTCATACTACTAGCGAACTCTTTGAGATGGGTCAGTTCATGCGCTTTCCATGGTCCCCTGTTTATTGTCCAAAAGAGGTTTTGGATAGCCCTCAGCTCAAAGAACGTGAGTTTTTTATATCCATGGATCATCCCAACATTAACGTACAACTTACATGTCCCGGACTACCCTACAAATTGAGTTCCTTATTATTGAAACAATGGAAACGTGCACCTTTGATCGGTGAAGATAACATCCAGGTTTTTCAAGAGGAATTGGGACTTACAGAGAATGAACTAAAAGAACTTTCTTCTATAGGGGCTATTTGATTGAGTATACCATGAGTGAGAGAATCCTTAGCAGGCTAAGAGTTCTAGATTTTACTAGGGTACTGGCTGGCCCGTATGCCACAAGGATACTTGCTGATTTTGGAGCCGAAGTCATCAAGATTCAATCGAAAAAGACGGCAACTGGTGCAGACTTTAACAGCTCAGGATACTTTAACACGTGGAATCGTAATAAACGAAGCATTACCTTGGATATGAATTACCCTGAGGCAAGGGAGATTTTTTTAAAGCTAACAGCAAAAAGTGATGTAGTGATTGAGAATTTTTCCCCCCGGGTGATGTCAAACTGGGGATTGCATTATGAGAAGCTTAAAGAGATGAGGTCCGATCTCATTATGGTAAGCATGTCAGGAATGGGACAGACTGGTCCTTGGAAAGATTTTGTGGCATTTGGACCTACCCTTCAAGCACTTTCAGGGCTCACATACCTCAGTTCATTCAGTAAAGATTCTCCCATGGGTTTAGGTTACGCTTATGCAGATGTTGTTGCTGGGCTTTATGCCGTATTAGCTGTTTTGGGAGCCTTGGAGTATCGGGACAGAAAAGGCCTAGGGCAATATATAGATCTCTCGGAATATGAAGCTGCATGCACGTTAATGGGGCCTACATTCTTAGATATATCAGATAACAATAAAGATGTTTTGCCCTCGGGCAACCAATCGGATTATATACCAGCTTCCCCATATGGATGCTATAAATGTTTGGGAACTGATAGGTGGTGTGTTATTGCTGTATGTAATGAGATGGAATGGCAAGCCCTTTCTAAGGTAATGGGCAACCCTGGTTGGAGTAAAGAGGAAAGGTTTTCTACTTTATCAAAACGGAAGAAACATGCGGAAGAGTTAGATGCATTACTTGGTCAATGGACGGGCAAACACAAACCTGAAGAGCTAATGTGCATTCTTCAGGAAGCAGGTGTTCCGGCGGGCGTGGTTCAGAATGCTGAAGACCTGGCAAAGGATCCCCAGTTGATAGCGAGGGATTATTTCGTGGGATTAGAACATCCAGACCTGGGTAACATCATTTCAGACGTATCCCCTATCAAATTCACCGACAGTAAGATAACCGATTGGAAGGCTGCACCATTATTGGGTGAGGATAATCGATATGTATATATTGAATTGCTGGGCTTAAAGAAAAGCGAGTTATACTCATACGTTGAAAGAGGAATTGTTGGTTAACCCGTTTTTATCCCATACCACTTTTCCATTGAGGACTGTCATTTCCACATGAATGTTTTTTATCTCGTCAGGAGGAAGTTTGGTCGGATCGCCGCTCAGGATTATTAGATCAGCCAGTTTCTCGGGTGCAATCGAGCCTTTGATTTTTTCTTCGAAACTTGTTCTCGCAGCATAGTATGTATACATCTTCACTGCGTCCACCGGTGTTACGCCCTCCTTTAACAAGACAGCTTCCCCCATTTCGGACATTCGAGAGATGGCGGAATAGATTCCAAACAGAGGAGCTGGCGGTACAATAGGGCAGTCTGAACTGCCAGCGACTTGAACACCATTTTTCATAAGCGTCGCTATGGGATATAAATGCTTCAATTGAAAACTTGAAACAGTCTCAAGATATTGGTGTCCGTTGTAGTAGATGAATGATGGCTGTGTGACGATCATAACCTCAAGGGCAGCTAACCGCCTTGATAAAGGGGGAGGGCATACAGAACAGTGCTCGATCCGATGTCTGTGGTCTGATCGTGGTAACTTTTGCAGGGCATATTCAATAGCAGCGCAGGCGGCTTCGATTGATGTTTCTTCAATTGCATGAATGACTACTTGTAAGCCAGATTGGTGAATAGTAAGCACTACCTTGTTTAATTCTGCCTGGCTTGGATTGAGTCTGCCTGCAGTTTCATCTAATATTATTTTCACCCCACCGATACGGAGGTTAGTTTGGTCCTCTTTGAGTGAAAAGTTGTTCCTTCGATACTTTTCAAAGCCTTTTAAACCAAGCATCATGCAAACCCTTGGCTTAAGGTAGCCTCGAGCTTTCCATCGTTGGAATATATACCAACGTTTGATATCATTACGAGATGAGGCGTCCTGAATGGATGTAATACCCAAAGAGAGTAGCTCACGATTTGCCATTTTTATACCCTGATCTAATTGGTGGCTATCTAAAGGTGGGATAGATTTGGATAAAAAATCGCTCATCCTATAGAGCAATCCAGTTGGTTCCCCAGTCATTATATCCCGCTCAATAAGGCTTCCTTCTGGATCCGATGTTTCCTTCGAGATGCCGGTCAACTTTAAAGCTAAACTATTTAATACATGTGCATGCCCAGTACGATGAGTTAACTTTATTGGATGAATTGGACTAGCTAAGTCTAAATCCCACCGGGTAGGATGACGTTTCTCTCTCAGATAGAATTCATTATATCCTCCACATCTTATCCAGGTCCCTGATGGTAACTTTTGGGATAATTGTCGTAATTTTGTTTGAATGTCTGATATAGAACGGACATTGTTGCGAGGTCCCAAGTTCATCGTCACAAGGCTTTCTACGAAAGAAGGAAGATGGAAGTGTGCGTCAATAAAACCAGGTAAAATCGTCTTGCCACGGCAGTCGATAATCTTAGACTTGCTACATCTAAATCTCTTCAACTCCCAATTATGCCCAACGCTTAGTATCTTGCCATTCCGGATCGCCACAAGTTTGGCTTGTGGACGAACGGGATCAAAAGTAATAATGTTAGCATTGATAAAGATAAGGTCTGGAATAGCTGGATCGTACATATTTAGATCATGGTTTTTCAAAAGGGAAAATCCTATGATAAGAAAAAAAACATTTGAGCTTGATCAAAATTGGCATATTCAGCAATAAAATGCAATTTTCCAAAATCACAAAAATTGACTGTCTCCATTATTAGAAATATAATATAATTACTTTGACAACTATTTATCGTTTATATATGTTTGTTAAGACAATAACATAACCAGTTAAATAAGAAAAATAAGTAAATAGACCATGAAAGAGGAATCTAAATTTTTAGATCAGTTTACCCCCCACTTGAGAAGGATAGACGAAGAACTTGGTAGAATCCTTGACTCTGACATATCTTTGATAAAGGAGGTGGGAAGTTATAGCTTGCTTGGAGGAGGCAAAAGGCTAAGGCCACTATTCTTTATTTTATCCTGTCAGCTCTGTAATTATGACGAGAAGGATATATATACCATCTCTGCCATTTTTGAGTGTCTTCATGCTGCAAGCCTTTTACATGATGATGTCCTTGATAATGCCTCCATCAGAAGGGGAAGATCATCAGCTAATAAAATCTGGGGGAACTCCGCAGCAGTCTTAGTGGGTGATTTTCTCTTTTCCAAATCTTCCAGGATATTAGTTGAGCAGAAGCATATTGAATTCTTAAAGATTCTTGCAGACACCGCTACCAGGATGACAGAGGGTCAGATGTTGGAGCTTATTAACACCCATAACTGGAACATAACAAGAAGGGAATACATGGGCATAATTACATCCAAAACAGCAGCCCTTATATCGGCTGCATGTGCAGGTGGAGGCATAATGGCCGGGGCAAAGCAAGCCGATGTCCAATCTTTAAAAAACTTTGGCCTCAATATGGGTATAGCCTTTCAAATTGTAGATGATGTCTTTGACTATACCTCTACGGTAGAGAAAACCGGAAAACCTATAGGCAATGACATAAGAGAGGGAAAGATTACCCTTCCCTTAATTTATACCCTCGCTTATATGGAGAAGGGGGAAAGAAATAGGCTGGAGCATTTATTCAAAAATGGAAAGGCCTCAGAAAAAGATTATTTGAGAATAATAGACTTTGTAAAAGATAATGGTGCTATTAATAAATGTTGTAAAGATGCTCAAGATTATGCAAATCTTGCTGAAACTCACCTCAGTCTATTTCCTGACTCACCAATAAAGGAATCCCTTTTGGGATTAAATCAATTTATTGTCAATAGAAGTCATTAGTTAATATCATATCCTTTATTTTTCCTATCCTAAACAAGACTCCATCAGGTGGCATGATCAATATCAATCAAAAAAAGGACGCCTTTCAATTTATTTTACTTCTGGGAGTTGTTAGCCTATTTGGAGATATAACCTATGAGGGTGCAAGGGGCATTACTGGTCCCTATTTAAACCTTTTAGGTGCAGGTGCTATTGCTATTGGTTTAGTTGCAGGGATAGGTGAATTTTTTGGATATGCATTGAGGCTTATATCCGGCTATCTTGCAGACAGGACAGAGCGATATTGGCATCTTACAATTTTTGGTTATGGATTAATTCTCTCTATCCCTATCCTGGCATTTGTTGGAAACTGGCAGTTTGCTGCCTTGTTTATAATTTTTGAAAGGATTGGGAAGGCGATCAGGTCTCCAGCCAGGGATACTATACTATCTCATGCAACGAAGGTTGTAGGGAGAGGATTGGGATTTGGTATCCATGAGGCATTGGATCAGGTGGGTGCTATTATTGGCCCCCTGATTTTTTCTGCTGTATTTCTTTTGGGTGGGAGTTATAGAGATGGATTTAACATTTTGTGGGTACCAGCTTTTTTGACATTGGCCATTCTTTTAGTAGCGAAAAGGAAGGCGCCAATGCCAACAAGATTTGAGATCCAAGGTAAAACAGATGATGATAAGCTTTCCAAGACTTTCTGGCTATATTCTTTCTTTATTCTTCTAAGCGTGGCCGGTTTTCCAAGTTTCCTGCTAATATCCTACCATTTCAAGATCAAGGCTGTTGTTTCTGACATACAGATTCCCATCTTTTATGCTATTGCTATGGGCGTAGATGCCCTCGCAGCACTTATTATTGGTAAAATATACGATAAGGTGGGGTTAAAATCGCTGATAACAATCCCCTTATTCACGATCTTTATTCCTATTTTTTCCTTTTCTCATAGTTATATCCACGGATTGATCGGAATCATATTATGGGGAGTGGTAATGGGAATTCATGAAACCATCATGAGGGCAGCTATAGCTGATCTAACACCTATTAAGCGAAGAGGCATTGCTTATGGTATATTTAATGCAACATATGGATTAGCTTGGTTTCTTGGAGCCCCTATTATGGGACTACTATATGATTTTTCCATTTCCTATTTAATTGGCTTTGTTGCTTTGATGGAATTTATCTCAATACCGGCCCTATTTTTTGTTAAAAGATCAATAACATTACCAGACGAAAAGAAGGGAAAAATTTGAGAAATTGTAACATTTTACCTCTTTGAAAACTACTCCTAGCCTTTACTCAAGGCCCCATAGTTACCATTGGTGAGCCGCATGAGCATGGAGATGTCTTTTTTTACATCATGCCCTCTAACAGGGGGCCTCAGCGTGCCGCTTCAAACCATGTGCACGAGCAACTCGTCATTGTTTTCTATGGTCTTTGTCCGTGTGCACCGGTTTGAAGTGGCCTACCGGCTCGTCTTTGTGGGGGCATGGTAAAAAAAGACATTCCCATGCTCATTCACCAGTTAATTTCAAAGGGCTAAAATATTACGAGGAATTTCGTAAGGCTATACGTTTTGAACAGATATCTTTCCAGAAGGAATCGAATCATCCGGTATAATATCCTTTATCATAGCCCCTGTTAAAGTTTCTATATGACTAATTCCACTTTTTTTATGACCCCTGATTAAGGGTATCTCCTCTTGCGGCGCATATAATATAATATTTTTTGCCTCTCCTATATAGGGGAGGTATGGCCTTACTTTTTTAAGGTGAATAGCAGAGCGAACCAGAAATCCTAAGGATGGATGCCAAGGGCCTGCAATTATCTCCCCTTTTTTAAGGAGAGATGGCGAAGACATTAGCCCGATTCTGATAACTGGAATCCCGGAATTTTCTAATTTTATGCATGCCTCTTTGCAGAGGTTAATCGTATCTTTAAGTCCCATCGGAATATATTTCCCTTGCCCATACCATTGTGCCAGCTTTGTGCCCTTAATAACAAGTGTTGGATAAAGCCTGGCCATATCAGGCTTTAGGCCAATAACTTTGTCAATGGTGTCCATGAATACCCCTTTAGAGTCTCCTGGAAGACCGGGCATAAGTTGTATCCCAACCTTAAATCCCCCCCCTTTGAGTATCTTGACTGCATTAATGGTGTCGAGTGATGTATGACCCCGATTGGAAAGCAGGAGGACTCTGTTGTCCATGGATTGCACCCCAAGCTCTACAGTTGATACGCCAAAGGAGGCAAGTATATCCAGCTTATCTTCATCAAGAGAGTCTGGTCTTGTAGAGACACGGATCGTTTGTATAATACCTTTTTTCATATAAGGCCTGACAGCACCCAGAATTTTGGTCATGGAAGCAGTTGGAAGAGATGTAAAGGTGCCACCGTAAAAGGCGACTTCTTTTGGCTTTTGGTCAAGAAAGTGTTTTGATTTTATGGCCAACTCAATTGTATTTCTTATATCATCCGGTGCAAGAAGGCTCTCTGAGTGATTGGTTATAATTTTTTGTTGGCAGAATATACATCTATGTGGGCAGCCCTGGTGTGGAATAAATATGGGTATGATAAAATACCTTTTTACTTTTTTAGACAAGCCAAGGCCTCCTTTGCTGCTTTTTGTTCGGCCTCCTTTTTACTCTTTCCTTTCCCTCTCCCCATTAAATCCCCTTTTAGGTATACTGCTACATGGAAGGTCTTGTTATGGTCTGGGCCGGTCTCTTTTTCAAGTCTGTATTCCGGAGTTGACTGAAAGGCCTCTTGAGAGTATTCCTGTAATTCAGTTTTGAAATCATTAACCGATTTGCCAAGGTTGATCTTATTTAATAATGGGCTGAAGAGTTCTGCTATTACTCTGAGTGCTTCTACGAAACCGCCATCAAGATAAATTGCCCCTATAAGAGCCTCAAGGGCATCAGTTAGAATAGATGGTTTTTTTCTACCATTTGTTCCTTCTTCTCCCTTTCCCAGGAAGAGGTAATCTCCTAATTTTAATCCACGGGCAATTTGGTAGAGACCACCTTCACTCACAAGTGAGGCCCTATATTTGGATAGATCACCCTCTTTTATTTCAGAGAATGCTTCCATAAGCAAATGGCTAATAGCAAGGTTAATAACAGCATCGCCAAGAAACTCTAATCTTTGATTATCAGATACCCCTATATCATCCTTTTCATAGACGTAAGAAGGATGCATAAAGGCCTGAGATATTAATTCCTGGTTTTTGAAGGAATAATTAAGTATTTTAGCTAAGTTATCAGGATTTTTTGGCAATTTACGTTTATTCATTATGAAGGCATACTAAAATCAATACCTTTTAAAGTCAAGGCAATCAATAAGTTATACATCAAAGGAAATTTTTACTTAACAGGGCATTATGGTGGTGAGGTTTTATTTTGAAATGCAAGGGAAAAAGTGAATAAAAATATTTGACCTTTAATTATTATTTGATATATAAGTGATTTTTTTAAATTAGGGTAATAGTTATGAATCTAAAAAAAGACATAAAGGTTATTCTTGATCAAAAGGATATAAAGCAAGCCCTGAAAAGGATCGCACAACAGATAATTTCTAAGCATAAATCTTTAAAAGATATTGTTTTAATTGGAATCAGGACCGGAGGTGCTTATTTGGCTTATCGTCTACGCGAGGAGATTTCCAAGAAAGATGAGGAGAAACCACCCACTGGTGTGCTGGATATTAATTTATATCGGGATGACTGGACGAGGATAGGACCCAACCCGAAATTAGGAAGCACAGAGATCAATTTCTCCATAGATGATAAAATAATTATTTTAGTAGACGATGTACTTTTTACAGGTAGAACAGTAAGGGCAGCTATGGATGCATTGATAGATTTTGGTAGGCCAAAAAAGATTGAGCTGGCTGTGCTGGCAGACAGAGGGGAGGAACAAAGGGAACTCCCTATAAAGGCGAATTATGTAGCTAAAGAATGGCAGACCTCTGATAGGGATACAATTAATGTCTATTTGAAGGAAGAGGGATTCCATGATCAGGTTGTAGTGGAAGTAGAAGAGGAGAGTTTATAGTAAGGGAAATTTCATGTTATTAACAATATCTATCAATACAAGGGATCGCTCGGAAATGATAGACATTACATCCAAGGTAGAAGAGGAGTTGAACAGATCAGGGCTAAAAGATGGGGTGTGTTTTCTCTTTGTGCCGCATACTACAGCCGGGATAACAATAAATGAGGGCGCTGATCCAAATGTGGCAGTCGATATCCAGACAACGTTCAATAAACTTGTTCCCTGGGAAGGATCTTACAGGCATCTGGAAGGAAATTCTGCTGCACACATTAAGAGTAGTTTAATAGGGAATTCAGTAGTTGTTTTGGTTGAATCCGGGCATCTAAAATTGGGCACATGGCAGGGAATTTTCTTTTGTGAGTTTGATGGACCCCGCTCGAGAAGAGTATATATAAAATTTCAATAAATAATTTTATATTTTTTCCTTGACACCCATATATTGCTTTGTTAAATAGCCTGCTGAAAAAAACTGAGAATTAGCGCGAGTAAATGTGAATCTGAAATACTCAAAATAATTTTAAATAAGGAGGATTAGGTATGTATAATGTAGAAGTTGATACATAAAAATGCGTTGCTTGCGAAGAATGTGTTGATGTTTGTCCATCAGAAGTTTTTGAAATGAAGGATGAAAAATCTGTGCCTGTCAATCAAGAGGAATGCATCGGATGTGAGAGTTGTATAGAGGTCTGTGAATCTGAGGCTATCACAATAACAGAAGTTGAAGATGAAGATTAACCCTTCAACTTCATTCCCGCCTGCCTTGCGTTGCAAAGCATTGCGGGGAGGTTTCTATTTATTTTAACTGCAATATATTGATTAACAAGTTACGTAGTATGGTTAAATCCTAAGGGTTTAAAAAAAATGCCGCTCTTAAATAAATGCTAAAGAGCGGCATTTTTATAGTTACCTTGTTAGAATACCCTGGGAAATTCTAACAGGGTTTACTTTTTATTTTCATGGCAGTCGTTACATTTCTTAGTAGGGCCGGTCTTTTTACCGGCTTTTTCTAAGCCCTTATGACAACCCTGACAGTTCTTGTGATAGGCAAGCATTAATTTCTTTACCTTGCCTTTTGATTTTAAGGCATCGTGACATTCCGAGCATTTTTGGACAGGGTCTCCCTCTTTATAGACGTTTTTCCCTTCTTTATATACATGATGACACTCTGCACAGGCAACCTTGTAGTCTACATTATGTTTTTTATGGGTAAATTTGACAGCCCCTTTTTTGTACTTTGTAAATGCATCTGACTTGATATTGATTTCATCTGGGATATCTGTTGCTATGAGGATGCCTACACCGGTAAACAGTGCTATAGATATGATAACTATGCTTAAAAACAAAATACGTTTTTTCATGAGATTCTATCCTCCTTCCAGTTCTTTGATAAGTATAAATAACCAATAGTAAATTTGCAAGAATAAA
>CAYTDY010000001.1:38834-52488 GCA_964436665.1 uncultured Desulfobacteraceae bacterium | reverse complement strand
TATTTCTGTCTTACAACGGCTATTTGCATTTTAAGGCCGCCCAACCTGTCAGTCCGCCTGACCTCTATTCCACTAGCGCTCCATAGAGGCAGGTGATCTCTTATACGAGCAGTTTAAAGACAGAAGATAAAACTTGACATGCGGTCTGAATATGATACCATAAAAAAACTGGAGGTATTAGCCATGAATATTTCAACAGATATAAAATCCGTGACCTACCTTAAGTCACGAGCAGCAGATCTTTTAGAACAAATCAACGAAACCCATCGCCCTGTTATAATAACCCAAAATGGTGAGCCCAGAGCTATATTACAAGATCCCAAAAGTTATGAAAATATGCGTAAAACAATTGGAATTCTTAAACTTATTTCCCAAGCAGAAGAGGATATAAAAAAGGGTAAAACCAAAACCCAGGAACAGGTATTTGAAAATATTGAAGACATGCTGGAAATGAAGAGTAAATGAGTAAAAAATACAAGGTAATTTGGTCTAATATAGCCGAAAAGGATTTAAAAAATATTATTGAATATATTGCCGATGAAAATCTATTGAACGCACAAAAGATATTCAAAAAAATTAAGGAAAAAGCTTCAAGTTTATATCTCTTCCCAAATCGTGGCCGTTTGGTCCCAGAACTGAAGGATCAAGGCATCCTCCAATATCGCGAATTAATCCATTCCCCGTGGAGAATCATTTATAGAATTTCAGAAAATAAAGTTTATGTCTTATCTGTATTAGATGCTCGACAAAATATTGAAGATATCTTATTGAAAAGATTATTAAATCAAGAAATATAGAAACTGCTAACAATGGGTTCAACCTGATCGCCAACAGCGTGAAGGTGGACGTGAAGGGATTAGACTACTATGGAGATGTACTCTGTTCTATCATTATTCGGGATCGGGATGAACTGAGAGCATATCTTTAAAATAATGTCGGTCCTTATCAGAAATTTTTACAAAGCAAATGCCCATACCAAGGGTAGTATTCTCGTTATCAATACCATAGAAATCTGACCAGAGTGCCTTGCCAGTAACCTCTATAGCTTGATGATTGAGGGGTATGATGGACATGCGAAAAATTTCATTCATAGGTAGTGGCCCATCGCAGCAGATGAACATACCATCAACAGTAATATTTCTTGTTTCTCCTTCTATTGTACCGTGATCAGTTAATACAGAAATAGGCCACCTTACTTTAATTCTTGTATATTTGCGTTTTTCGATTTTATTAGCCAAATTTAAACCTCCTGCATCCTGTTGAGTGATTTATGGGAAGATACTCTTTCGTCCTTTTACGAAATACCTGAATTATTGATAATTCCTGCCCATGTGCCCTGTCATTCCTGTGAACCTTAGACTTTTGTTTCAACTTTTTATCTCATTACCCTCCTTTGTTTGCTTGTAGTATAGTTTCGCCAACCTTGAGTCTTTATTCTATATCAGAATAAGCAAGGGCATTC
Organism: uncultured Desulfobacteraceae bacterium; assembly: GCA_964436665.1. Lineage (GTDB taxonomy): Bacteria > Desulfobacterota > DSM-4660 > Desulfatiglandales > B25-G16 > CAYTDY01. The sequence continues at coordinate 51,026 of CAYTDY010000001.1, read as the reverse complement.
CATCATAAATTTGATGAAATGCCCTTTTTTCTGCTTAGAACAATTGGCTAAACTACAGTAACATTTACTGCAGCGGGGCCCTTTTGCCCTTGCTCTATGTCAAAGGTAACCTTGTCTCCTTCTCTGAGAGACTTGAAGCCGTTCCCATTGATTCCTGAGTGATGAACGAATACATCAGGTCCGTCTTCTTGCTCAATAAAGCCATAGCCCTTGCGGTCATTAAACCACTTCACAGTTCCATTAGTCATGCTGACAACCTCCTTTCAAATAATTTCTCACGGTTCCAAACTTCAGGTTGCCACTTCTGACAAATGGATCTTTCCCTGAGAAGAAACCCGAACAACAGTAAAGACATATCTTTACTTATAACAGCTATAATAGCCTTTTTTTTGGCCAAAATCAAGTTATTATTGATAAAAGTCCTTTTTTCAGGTTAGGGAGAAAGACTGTGAGATGTATTGATAACCTTCATGGATAATAAAAGAGAAATGGGATGAGATGGAAGGCCTTACCTTAGAGTCATCGTTTTTGAAGTATGAAAAGTTTAGATTAAATTAATCAAAACTTTAAGCCTTTTATTTCTACAGTCCAGCACATGTCTTGACAGGATGCCCTATTACATCTCTCCTATACTGGGGATTTGTTTTCTGGTAATTTAATGGTAAAATTATTATACTTTATATTATAGGTAGTAGCGTCGGTTGACAGTAGTCAGTTGTCAGTTGTAATTCTTAATGCTTAGTACCTTGGTACAAATTACGAGATATGATACTTACACATTTAATCCCCCGCAGGGAGTCATCCGAGGACGAAATTACACATGGCAAAGGATAGGAAAGGCAAATTGCACAAAACAAAAGTAGGTTATGAATTCAGTAATGAGAAATAAAGTCCCAACTGTTGATCAATGCTATAAGCTGTTAAAAAAATATGATGTTCCTGATCATATTATTCAACATAGCGAGATGGTTCGCAAAATCGCAGTTTTCCTGGCTGATAAGCTCAATAAGCAGGGGGAAAATCTTAGCATACCTGAAATTAAGGCAGCGGCACTCCTGCACGATATTAAAAAGATGGAATGTATAGAAACACGCCAGGATCATGCCAAAACCGGTAAGAGTCTTCTTGCCGAACTTGGTTTTAAGAGGATTGGTGAAATCGTGGCTGAACATATTAAGCTCCAAGAAGATCGAAACCCCCACCCATTATCCGAAGAGGAGATTATCAATTATTCAGATAAGAGGGTAATGCATACCAGAGTTGTAACACTGGCAGAGAGATTTGTCGATTTACGGAAACGCTATAGGTTTAAAGGTTCAGATAAAAATACAATTATGCGGATAATTTCACTTGAATCTGAAACTTATGAACTTGAGAATAAAATATTTTCTAAATTGGATTTTACTCCGGAAGAAATCTCAAGTCTAATGTAGAGAGCCTTTGTTTAAGTCAATTATAATATATAATTAACATCAACAATAAAGGCAATATCTGGCCTGTACCTTTAAGCTTCCCTGAAGGATCTTCCTGTTAGCTCCCTCTTTCAAAGACAAATAAAATGTTTTGTTGCTCGAATCAGATCTCCTCTAACTTTGGGATGCGCCTTTCTTGAAGCAAAAGGGATACACCTCCGCCAAGCACCAAGATGACTGCAAAAAAAGTAAAGCAGGCCTGCATAGAGAAATGCTGGGCTATCCAACCCCCTATCATTGGCGATAAAAACTGCAGTTCATGACCGGTATAGATCATGCCTACAGTGCTGCTTCGCACCGACCGATCCACAAGCGTGGTAGCGGCTGTCATCACAATGGGGCTGATGTGGCTTGCTACACCCAAAAGCGCCATCAATACTGCCATTAAGGGCATGGATGTCACATTGCTCATTGCCAAAGAGACGGCTGATCCCACGAGAAAGAGTATGGCCAGCAAGACACGGACTCCAAAGCGGTCGTAAAGCGTCCCCAGGATCGGTTTACAGATGGCACCCAGGATGAAATAAACGCTCAGCAGGAACCCGGCAGTGCGAGAGTCAGCACCCATGCTTGAAGCTACGAGCAATGGAAAGAAGGTGATAATACCACGGTATCCAATGCCTCTAAGGGAATAGATTGCGATGAGGGTTACAACAGGCAGGTTACAGCAGACTTTTTCCCAGATCCCTGAAAAGGTGTCTTTCGCAGTCTGTCTGGCAGTTTTTGCCTCTGGAAAATAGAGATAAACGAGAATAGCCAGTATAACCACTGGCATAACAACTACACGGAGCCCGGCCCGCCATCCCAGGGAAAGGGCCACTGTCCCGATTACTGCAGGCATTACCGCACTCCCGATGTTTCCTCCCAGACTGAAGATCCCCATGGAAAACCCTGGCCTGCTCCTGAATCCCTCTGAAACCAAGGCCGTGGCTGTGGGGTGAAAAGTGCTGTTGCCCAAACCAGCAATGAAGCTCAGGGCCAGGATGAGTTGATAATTCTTGCCCGCTGTGCTGATTCCGAAAAACGACAATGAAGAGAGGATCAGGCCTAAAGCGAGGATGCTCTTTCGTTTCCCAAGATAATCAGAAAGGATCGAGGCGGGCATCTGCACCATGAAGATGCCCAGACCAGCAGCCGAGATGATCATCCCTGTCTGTAGGATCGAAAGATCAAGTTCCCTCATGATAATGGGCAAGACTGGAATCAACACGTAATTGAAACCATCGCTGAATCCGTGTGCAGTCGCAATCGATGAAAGGTTCAACCCATGAACCAAGCCGTCCTTCTTCATATCTTCCTCCAGCGCATCGTGAACTGAACAGAACTGTTTTGTCCACCGGATTAAGATCAACTCGCCCGGAAATGCGATCTCATTTTTTTCCAGAAGAGGTGTCCGGAATTGTTTTTGCCTCTATCATAAAATTCATTCCCTCTCAATGTCAAATCCTGACAGGTTTTGTCCAAATTTTCACCTTGTTTCATTATTCCAATGGATTAGTCACTTAGCCAGTTAAAAACCCCAAAGATCCCAGATCCATAATATTTCAAATTAAGGCCCTCAATCCTTTAACGCTATGATCTCATAAGAATAAAGAGTAACTCTTTACTGTTGAGATAGATAACGTTTTTTATATATAGCGACATAAATAATTGCGCATAAATGTATATTAATTTTGACGAGACAGGATTTACAGGATAATCAGGATATTTTTTGCCTTTCCGGAAGAAAGGCAAAAATCCTAATCCCTCTCCGAGGGAAAAGGCTATCATCAAACATGGCGAAAGTGAGGACAACAAAATCCGAAAACGAGTAGTGCGGGCAATGAAGCAATGATTTCCGCCGCAGGCGGATTGCGTTTTCTCCCCTTCATCCGGAAGGGGAGAAAGCAACAAAAGAATCCAAATAATCCTGTCAATCCTGTCGGAAAAAACTGTGTCCCTCTTTCATTTGGATCGCACAAATTTATGATGCTGTGTATAATAAGCAAGGATTCATGTTAGGATTTTTAAAGAACTGTAAATTAAGTTAATTCTGCTCATTAATCATGTCTGAGTTGACACGTTTTCCGTTCGTAATTACATTATAACTGTTATATAAGAAAATTACGAAAGGAGGCGATTTTAATGCCAAGAGGAGATGGTACAGGTCCTGCCGGAAGAGGCCCGGGAACTGGAAAAGGCCTTGGTCAGGGCGGTAGTCGTGGCAGGATGGGTGGCCGTGGACTCGGAGCAGCAGGAGAATGCACCTGCCCTAATTGTGGGTTTAAGGTAGCCCATAAACAGGGTACTCCCTGCTATGAGATTAATTGTCCCAAATGTGGGACACCCATGACAAGGTAATTACAAATATGCCGGATAAACAGGCCATTCCTTTTTTTATTTTAGGAATGGCCATTTTTTTAAAAAAGTGATTAAATCAAATGGATATGGGTAAACCACAAGGAGGCAATGGGAAATGGTTGACCAGCAAAGCAATCAGGAAGAAACAATCCAGGAAAGAATAGCCGAAGAAGACCTGGTGAAAGAAAAGATAGATGAAGAAGGAAACAGATGGAAAAAGGTCTATTTTGGTGGTGGGGAGCATTTTAAAAACTGGTTGGCCCAATGCAAAGAATTAGGGGAGGTTATAATAGAAAAGGTTGACTCCACAGGATATAAATGTTTTGAACAAAGTGGGGAGAAATTATACAGGATCTGGATGAAGATGGATGTAACAAAAGTGGATGATCTTTTTGATTGAAGGATAATTTTTGAATGATTATCGATACCCTTAAACATGCCTTAATGATTACCAGCTTTGTTTTCGTAATGATGCTCATAATAGAGTATATCAATGTTTAGACAAAAGGAAGCTGGATAAAGGCAAACTATCTGACTGTCATGTTGATCGCATGACTTATAGTGCTTATTCCAGAATCTGGCCCACATATGGTATTTGTAACCATGTTTGCAGAGGGGACAATCCTCTTTGGTATTCTTTTGGCGAGTTCTGTTGTTCAGGATGGTCATGGAATGCTTCCCCTTCTTGCTGAGTCAAAGAGGAGTTTTATTTCTGTCAAGATTGTAAATTTTGCTGTTGGCCTGATAGTGGGATTCCTCTGCTATTTGATGGGATTTTAGTACTATCAGTGCTCCATGCCAAAATAAAATGACTTTTTATAATAAGATGTAATTGGGTATATCTTGACAGAGATAAATTTGTTTGATCTCCTTAAGGTAAATCTTTTTTCGGCAGAACTACAAACTACACCTGAGAAACTTAATTATCAATGGTCTTTTTCTTATCTGACAGGATTTACTGGATCTGTAGGATTTTCTTTTCTTTTTCTCAGTTTCCTGAAGAAACTGAGAAAGAAGCCCCAGTGAAATAGGTTAAACATTTCACGGGGTAAAAATCCCGCTACGCGGGAGAGATAAAAACGGGTTGTGCATTTTCTATGGATAGACATAATACCCATCTCTGGTTTATCCCTGGAGCTTTCTCTTGCCGCCTTTGGCGGCATTGGGTTTTTGTCCTTCCATCCGGGAAGGACAAAAGGACAACAAAAAACCTGTCAATCCTGTGAATCATGTCTAACATATTAAGTAAGATAACTTAGAGTTTCTTTCATGAATAACTCTAAAGCGAAGCTTCGGAGTCAAATACTATCAACAGGCACCTAATAAAGATGGAGGCAGAATAAAATGAAAATTACCCTCATTTATGATAACGAGGTCTATAAAAAAGGCCTCAAGTCAGACTGGGGGTTCTCTTGCCTGATAGAAGGGGAGAATATGCCCAGTATACTTTTTGATACAGGTGCAAATGGTTCAATCCTCCTTCACAATATGGAAAACCTTGCCATTGATCCTCTATCAATCGATATAGTTTTTATATCCCATGCGCATTGGGATCATACAGGAGGTTTTTCCAGTTTTTTTAATAAAAATAAAGGGGTAAAGATTTATATTCCGGATTCATGTCCCGAACTACCCGGTGCCAAAGAAGCAGTAAGGGTTAAAGAATCTTTAGAAATTTCTAACGGTGTCTTCTCCACAGGAGAGTTAAAAGGGATTGAACAATCTTTAGCTATCAAAACAGAAAAAGGCTTAGCTGTGATTGTAGGATGTTCCCATCCAGGTGTAGAGGATATTCTCAAGTCGACCTCCCAATTTGGGTCTCTTTATGCCCTCGTCGGAGGTCTTCATGGTTTCAGCCAATTTGACGCTATCAAAGATATTGAATTAGTCTGTCCCTGTCACTGTACCCAATTCAAGTCAATGATAAGGTCTTTATATCCCAAAAAATACATTGATGGTGGTGCAGGCAAGATAATAAACATAGCCTAAGAAAACGTCACCTTGCACTAAAAAGGAGCGTTAAAAAGGAAATGATGCAGGAAGTGAAGGCTGCCTCTATTATATTTGCTGCGGGATATGGAAGCAGAATAAAGGGCTTTTCCGGTAACAAGACCCTCCTCCCCTTAATATCTGGATCAAATCCATTTGAAGGTGAATATCCTATAATTTTTGAAATCATCAGGAATCTTCCAAAAGGGCCAAAGGCCTTGGTGGTACATCACAGAAAGGATGAGTTGATTAAGGCAACCAGGGATCTTGGTGTTTTTTGCTATGATCAATCTATCCTCAATGGAACAGGAGGTGCCCTTATAGCGGCCCAAGATTTTTTGGAGCAAATAGATCAAGAATATTTTGTTATAACTATGGGAGATATTCCGTTTGTGAAGAAGACAACCTATCAGAACCTCATAACCCAACTTGAATATCAAGATTTGATTGTCTTAGGCTTTAAACCAATGGATAAGGCTCAATATGGTATTTTAGAAATAGAAAATGGGAGGGTTAAAAGGATCACTGAGTGGAGATACTGGAAGGAACACCCATTAGAGAAACAAAGTCAATTTGGGATTTTTAACTCAGGTATATATGCAGCCAGGAGACCGGCTCTGATTAAATACCTGGAAAAACTAAAGCGGAAACCCCATCAGGTAAAAAAGGAAAGAAATGGTCAAATGATAGTTGTTAAGGAGTATTTTATTACTGATTTGGTTGAGTTGATGAACAATGATGGACTTAAGGTTGGTTTTGCCCTTGCTGAGGAAGAGAATGAGGTCTTGGGCATAGATACGGTTGAAGATTTGGTTTTAGCCCAGCGTATATATGCTAAGAGGGATAGGTAAGTAAAAAGCCTTTGATTGTGGGCAAAGGAAATGATATTTAATGGTATGAACAAATTCTAATTAATTCTGATCTGGAAAAATGATATTTATAATTTTAATCTAAATATAAATATAATAATTAGGAAAGGTTAGACTATGAAAAAAGACTCTATTTCTCCTTTGTCTGCAGAAAATGTTTGTAACATTCTCTTAAAGATGAGCCTCATATCAAAAGAACAAAAGGTGGATATTTTCAAAAAAAAAGATACCCTTAAGAAAAAGTTAGAGAAACTGAAGATGATTAGGGGTGCATCAGGGGGCACTTCTTCGAGAATAATCAATCCTGTAACTATAACCGATATTATTTCTTTTTTGAAACTCGACAGGAAAGATGACCAAACCAAAGAGCTTGATGAAGAAACTATCTTCCAGGCCCTGGCTAAGGAGTGGGGAATAGCTTATAAGAAGATAGATCCACTTGATCTTGATCTAAATTTGGTGACAACAACTATTCCCAGATCCTTTGCCATGAAACATCTCGTTTTACCTATAGCTGTTAAAGATGATCTTCTTACTGTGGCCACACCAAATCCTCATAACATTGAGGTTATGGAGGATATAAGTAGGGTTAGTCAGTTAAAAGTCAGCCCTGTAGTTTCAAGCAAATCGGATATTATCAAACTAATAGATGAATTTTATGGCTTCAGGAGATCAATTGCTGCAGCCGAGGAGCAGTTTTCCGGGCCTTCAATCGACCTTGGCAACCTTGAGCAGTATGTAAAGCTCCAGGAAGCCGGGGGTATCCCATCTGACGACAGACACATTGTAAATGCCGTTGACCACCTCTTTAAATATGCCTTTGATCAAAGGTCCAGTGATATTCATATTGAGCCTAAGAGAAATACCAGTTTGGTTAGACTGAGGATCGATGGTGTCTTGCATTCCATCTACAAATTACCAAAAACCGTTCATGGAGCTCTCATTTCCAGAATCAAGGCCCTTTCTGGCCTTGACATGGCAGAAAAAAGACGGCCACAGGATGGCAGGATCAAGATTGATAGGGGTAAAGGGGTTGAGGCAGAGATCAGGGTCTCAACTGTACCTACAGCCTTTGGTGAAAAAACTGTTATGAGAATACTGGATCCAGATATCCTCCTCCAGGATATAGGCCAGCTCGGCATGACATCAATGGACCTGGTACGGTTCCAGCATTTTATCAACCTTCCTCATGGCCTTGTTCTGGTGTGTGGTCCTACTGGTAGCGGAAAATCAACTACACTGTATTCTACAATGAGATATCTATCTACTGCGGAGAAAAACATCACCACTGTGGAAGATCCTGTCGAGATGGTTTATGAAGATTTCAACCAGATAGCTGTTCGACCGACAGTGGGTATAACATTTGCGAGCATTTTGAGGAATATATTAAGGCAGGACCCTGATATAATTATGATCGGGGAGACGAGGGATCTGGAGACAGCGCAGAATGCTATCCAGGCAGCATTGACAGGGCATCTGGTACTCTCGACCCTGCATACAAATGATGCTCCTCTGGCTATTACCCGCCTGGTGGACATAGGTGTTCCTCACTTTCTTATACATGCTACCCTAACCGGCGTTTTGGCTCAGCGCCTTTTGCGAAGGATCTGCCCGTACTGCATAGAGACCTTTGAAATCAGTACCGATGATCTTATGGCTATGCATATCGAGACACAAAAGACAGGGATTATTAACCTAAAGAGGGGTAAGGGTTGTTTAAGATGCAGGGGAACAGGTTATTTGGGAAGGATTGGCATCTTTGAGGTTCTACCTGTTACAGAAAAAATAAAGGATTTGATTGCGCAGAAAGGCAATTCCGATATGATTAGGCAGGCTGCCTGCAAGGAGGATATGGTAACTCTCAGGGAAAATGCTATCAAAAAAATGTTCGATGGTGAGACAACCTATCAGGAGGTGATCAGGGTAACCTGGGAGGAAATCTGATTTATGCTGGCTCAACTTACTATCACTGATTTTGCAATTATAGATGCTTTGTCAGTCAGCTTTTCAGGAGGATTAAATATACTCTCCGGAGAGACTGGCGCAGGAAAATCAATTATCCTAAATGCTGTTAATCTGATCTTGGGGGGACGAGCATTTCCTGATCTTATCAGGACCGGCAGGGACAATGCAGTAGTTGAGGCCCTTTTTCAATTGCCGTCAGAATCTCCTCTTTCCAGGTCCTTGGCCGAAATGAGCATACCTTTTCATGGTGAAGTATTGATAAAAAGGAATATATCTAAGGCGGGTAAGAGCAAAGTATGGATCAATGGCTCTCTGGCCACATTACAGATGATTTCTAAGTTAGGGCCTAATCTGATAAGTGTCTCCGGGCAAAACGAACACCAGCTTCTCCTAAAACCTGATAACCATCTCTTTATCCTGGACGATTTTGGTGGCTTAACCAAAGAGAGGCTTGAGCTCAACAAGCTTTACAGAAATTATTACTCTCTTAAGGAAAGGTCAGAAAGGCTTGGGATCCATTTAAAAGAAGAAGAGGAAAGGCGAGAGCTTAATCAATTTCAGATAAAGGAAATTGAGGAGGCAAAACTTGTTCCAGGTGAAGACAACAAGCTTGAGACTGAAAAAAGCAGACTTATGCATGCTGAGAAGTTAATTGATATAGTTTTTAAAGGCTACCAGGCCCTTTATGAAAAGGATGGATCTGTTTTATCTATCCTGAGTTTACTGGCAAAAGACATGGATAAAGGTGTAAATATTGACCCTAAGCTGGACCATTTTAAGAAACAGTTGGAATCAGCACAGCTTCAATTGGAAGACCTGGCCTTGGAGTTAAGGGATTTTTACTCTAATCTAAGGCTCGATCCAAAAAGGCTGGAGGATGTCGAAGACAGATTGCAGCTCATCAGGCGACTGAAAAAAAAATATGGTTCCTCTATACAAGACATACTATCCTCTAAAGAGGAGCTTTCTCAAAAAGAGTATCAATTGACACAGAAAAAGGAAGAACTGATAAAGTTTGAGGCTCAGCTAAAAGAGAAAAAGGAAGACCTATTTCGACATGCCACCAATCTCTCTTTAAAGAGACATGAAATAGCCGAGACATTTGAAAAAAAGGTAGAAGAAGAGCTAAATCTATTGGGTATGGCTGGGACCAGATTTAGAATCAAATTTAGATCCAATATATCAGGTGGTGATAATATTCCAGCAGATATGCTTGATTCTACCATTACTGCAGACGGAGTGGATGTCTTGGAGTTCATGATATCACCCAATGTGGGTGAAGATTTAAGACCGCTCGCCAAGATTGCCTCAGGAGGAGAACTCTCCAGGATAATGCTTACCCTAAAGACTATATTAGCTCGATCTGGCCTGGTTGAAACCCTTGTCTTTGATGAGATTGATGCTGGTATCGGGGGAGCTACGGCTGCTATTATTGGTGAAAAATTAAGGTCACTTGCCAAGTACCATCAGATTTTATGCATTACCCATCTTCCCCAGATAGCATCCTGCGGAGAGACACATTTTTTGGTTGAAAAAAGGGTTAGTAAAGGCAGAACACGGGCCCTTATTGCCTCATTAGACAAAGAAACCAGGATCAATGAGATTGCCAGGCTTCTTGGTGGTAGAATGATATCTGAAAAGACACTTGCACATGCCAGAGAAATGCTTTCCTCCTAATCCTTAACTCTTATTATCTGACCTGGTTTAAAATCTCCTTCCTCAATAGGTTCGGCAAAGGAATGACGGGGTTTTATCCTGCCAATTTTTATTTCTCCCACCTTTGTGCCTGGTAACTGGTAGATTTGTCCTTTAAAAGAAGTAATGCATTCACCTTCGCCAAAGACTTCAAACACGATCCCTGGCCTAAGTCCCACATCGCGACCTGCATTGATAATTATCCTTTTCTTATCCACAGAAATTATTCTACCAGTCCAGACCTCCTGATTAAGTGAAAGACTGGTAGCTATTGCAGCGTTCTTGATGATATCGGGCAAACATTCCTTGAGAGCCCTTTTTTTTGTTTCGACATCGATAGATTTTTCTATTTCTTCGGTGGTCTCCTCATCTGATAATGTAATATTTTCAATAAGCTCTTTACTTAAAATCATTGTGCCCCGAGTAACATCCACAATATCTATACTCATTGATACAGTAAATCTATGGGCTTCACTACGGAACGGCCATACTCCTGATTTGACAGGATTTGTTTCTAAAACGTTTAGGGTTTCAAAGATAATGGCATTTATTCCCATCTCTTTGGCCTCTCTCATTAATTCTGGATCTTTTGACACTCCTGGTTTAAATAAAGGGAATTCTTTAGCTTTATTTTGCTGGTAAACATTAAAAAATCCAGTTTTTCTTAAACTCTTACTTAACTCCTCACTTATCGTATCCATTAATTCATCTAAAGGTATCCCGGTAAGATCAGCAGCGGGCATAACCAAAACCCTTTTCTTTGGCCAATCATTATCTGGCAATACCCTTGACACTAATGAGGCAGTAGTTTGGCAGGCAACAGGAAGCAGAATAGAAAATAGAGCAAATGTAGCAAGGAGGGTAAATAATCTTTTCATGTGAAAATAGTCTCCTAAATGATTTAATACCCATTTTGACTTATTTTTATAAGCCCAAATTTCAAAAATTTTGTCATGTGATATTTGAGCTTTGTTTCCGATTCTCCGGAATTCGGAAACCGGAACTCGGAAGCATTTGTCATCTCTATCTTAGAAAGTTATTCTAAAGGAGTCAAATTCTCCAGTAAATTCCTCTTTAACCTCATGAACCTTGTTTACACGTGCCATTGGAGGGCCATGATGACACCATTCTATCAACTTCTCCACCTTTTCTCCTGGCCCTTCAGCAACAACTTCAACACTCCCATCAAACCGATTATTTACCCAACCTGTGAGATTTAATCTTGTTGCCTCCGCTCTTGTTGAATCTCTGAACCACACACCCTGGACCCTCCCTTCAATGATAAGATGAGCCCTAATATTGTCCATATTAACTTCCCTCGCCTAAAATCCTTAAAAATTCTTCTTCACTCAGGATAGTTACACCCAAATCTTTGGCCTTGGCAAGTTTGGATCCGGGCGATTTACCTAAAATCAAGTAATCTATTTTGCTACTTACTGATGTAGATACCGCTCCGTTCTTTTCTTTAATCATTTTTTTGGCCTCTGAACGTGTGATTGTTGGCAAGGTCCCTGTCAAAACAAATGACTTTCCAGAAAAGGGGTGTTCTGTAATAGCTGCCTTTTCTAACGGCATTTCTTCAATAGCTATTCCCGCTCCAAATAGACGATTTATAAAAGAGAGGCTTTCTTCATTAGAAAAGTAGGAGATAATGCTATCTGCTATCTCTGGCCCTATCTCCTCAATGGATAGCAAATCTTCTCTGCTTGCCTTGCTCAGACTCTCAAAATCCCTGAATTCCGTGGCAAAAACCGTGCACGAGGATCTGCTGCGACTTCAGAAACAGCAGACATCGATCACCGGCATATCCTCGGGATACTCCGATCTGGACAGGTTTTTGACCGGATTTCATCCCTCGGACT
>CAYTDY010000001.1:20297-38824 GCA_964436665.1 uncultured Desulfobacteraceae bacterium | reverse complement strand
GTGGCAAAAACCGTGGCTATATGTTCACCAACATGCCTTATACCCAGAGAGTAAATAAATCTGGACATGGTAGTCCTTTTACTGTTTTTAATAGCAGTAAGTATATTATTGGCCAATTTTTCAGCCATCTTATCCAGGGGAATAAGGTCTTCCAGCGTCAGATGATAGATATCAGCAGCATCTCTTATTAGGCCTTTAACAATCAGTTTATCCACCAATTTATCTCCGAGTCCATCTATATCCATAGCATCTTTGGATACAAAGTGTTTTATTCCCCCTATTACCTGTGCCAAGCATCCTGGGTTGCTGCATCTTAGAATCACCTCGTCACCTGGAGATATAAGCTCAGATCCACACACAGGGCATCTATCTGGCATGTTGAACGGTTTTTCTTTGCCTGTTCTTTTTGATTTTATGACCTTAACTACTTCAGGAATTACATCGCCAGCCCTTTGAACAATAACGGTATCACCTTCTCTGATATCCTTTCTTTCAATCTCTTCCTGGTTGTGCAAGGTGGCCCTACTAACCTTTACTCCGCCTACCTCTACTGGTTTTAAGTGTGCCACAGGTGTCAGGGCACCGGTTCTTCCAACCTGAACATCAATCATTAAAATTTTGGTTGTTGACTGGGTTGGTTCAAATTTATAGGCCAGGGCCCATCGAGGGCTTCTTGATTTTTCTCCCAGAGTCTTCTGCAGACTAATCGAGTTCACCTTGATGACTGCACCATCGATCTCATATGGGAGGTTATGCTTGATACCTTCTAAATATCGACAGTGGTAAATGGCCTCATCAATATCTTTGCATTCTTTGATGTATTTTGTATTTACCCTCAATCCCCATTTATTTAGGGCTGTTAACAATTCAATCTGGGAGTTAAATGCCCGTCCTGATATCTCTCCTATTCCATAAGAGAAGAAGAATAATGGCCGCTTAGCTGTTACCTGCGGATTGAGTTGTCTAACAGAACCGGCGGCAGCGTTTCTGGGGTTGGCAAAAGGTGTCTCCCCTTGTTTTTCTCTCTCTTTATTCAACCGCTGAAAAGCCTTTATTTCCATATAGACTTCACCCCTGACCTCTATATGTTCAGGAAGTTCTTGAGCATACTGAGAGGGAAGAAGCCTTAATGGTATGGATCTAATAGTCTTAATATTAGGGGTTATATCTTCTCCGGTATAGCCATCTCCCCTCGTTGCTGCAGTTTTAAGGATGCTGTTTACATAAATAAGCTCAACAGCAAGACCATCCATCTTGGGCTCTACAGTGTAGCTAATATGGTCAGTCCGCCTGTGGCGGATTAAGAATCTTCTGATCCTTTCCTCAAATTCCCTAACCTCTTTATCAGAAAAACCATTTTCCAGGCTCAGCATGGGTACACTGTGTTTGAATGTCTTAAAACCACCCTCAACAGGTGCTCCTACCCGTTGACTGGGAGATTCAGGAACAATCAATTCCGAGTATCTACTTTCTATATCAATAAGTCTTTGGAAAAGACGATCATATTCGGCGTCTGAGACTTCAGGGTCATCGAGAATATAATAGCGATAGTTGTGGTAATTTATCTTTTCCCTGAGTTCTCCTAATTCAATCTTTGCCTTTTCTCTCTCATCCATAAATATTACCCTTAACTCCCATCCATACACAGATCGAGAAGAAGACGGCCAGCCTCTCTACTTTTCTTTTTTAATATATTAGCTCCGACTCCGTTATGCCACTCAAGAGAAAAAAGTTCATCCGATACAATTAACAGCCCTGCCAATTCTACTGAACGATAGACAGCCAGGGTTATAAGGGCAGACATTTCCATTTCAACGGCCAGAAACCCTCGTTTTCCATAAGCTGCTATCTTTTTTGCTGTTTCGCGGTAAATGGCATCTGTTGTCCAAACCGGACCTTTTTTAAAGGAAAGATCTGCCTTCAACAATGCATCTTCAAGCCTCTTGTTCAGAAAAGAACTTGTCTGTCTTCTTTTCTTATTCACAGGATAATGAGCAGAAGTACCTTCTTCGGACAGAGCATTAGTGGGAATTATCAGGTCGCCTATCAGAAGATATGGCTGTAGTGAACCACACCATCCTAATACCCAAATCCTTTTTGCACCCAATGCTATTAGTTTTTCCATAATAATCACCCCTTGGGGTGCCCCCAGGAGAGGTCCTGCCAATGCAAAAGGAAGATCTTTGCCCCTTTTGACAATAAAGAGTTTAAATGGATACAATGTTCCCAGGACTGCCCTCTCAGCATGGCTCAGATCAACCATAAACTGAAGTTCTGATAGAATAGGAACAATAATAGCATCCGGGCCAAGGAAAGGTTCACTTTTCCCCCTGGTGGGATTAATTATTGCATTATTATCGCTGAAAGGGTTTCTATTCTCCATAAAATAATCGATTTAAAACCAATTTTGTCCAAAAGGCAACATGAAATAGGATATTCAAGTCATTATCATTATTGAAAAAGAGATCTTTCTCTTCTAAATTACCATAGATTCATTTCATTAAGTGAGCCCTTTGCATAATTCATATTTTCTTAACGAGGATGGGTTTTCTTCAGTTCCGAGGCTCCCGGGCTGGTCTTTTCAGCGCCCTACCGCCAGTCACTTCAGAAAAGCCCATTCCCTTTTTTAGGATGACAAAAATTGTCAGGTTTTGCAAAGGTCTCTAAGCTATGAAGTGGGTGCACCTCTTTTCAAGTAGTAGAAATTATAAATGATTTTGTTGACATAAATCAGAAAAAACAATAGTATAAAGATTAATTTTTCAGGATTTTTCAATATGTTTGAACTATTAACTGAAAAACTAAGCAAGACATTCAAGGAATTAAGAGGCCGAGGAAGATTAAGCGAAAAGAATATACAGGAGGCCTTAAAACAGATTCGGCTCGCTCTTCTCGAAGCAGATGTAAACTATAAGGTTGTTAAGAATCTCCTTGAAGAAATAAGACAGCGTTCCCTTGGGAAAGAAGTACTGGAAAGTCTTACCCCCGGGCAACAGGTAATTAAGATAGTACGGGAAGAGCTCACAAAGCTGATGGGGGAAGGAAGGAGGGATCTGAATCTTGGTGATAAAAAACCTCTTTTTTTATTGCTTATTGGCCTTCAAGGTTCCGGAAAAACAACAACTGCAGGTAAGCTGGCCAAATATCTAAGCAATAAGGGGTACCATCCTTACTTAGTGCCAGTGGATACCCAGAGGCCGGCTGCTATCGAGCAACTTCGAAAAATAGGAGAGGAGATCAACATCCCGGTCTATCCTACAGATAGCAAGGGAAAGGCTGAAGATATTTGTCTTAAAGCCAAGGAGGCAGCATCAAAGATTGGATCAGATATTTTGGTTATAGATACAGCAGGCAGGCTCCATATTGATGAGGAACTAATGGAAGAACTCTTGAGAATTAAGGATGTAATCCATCCCGCAGAGAGCCTCCTTGTAGCTGATGCTATGACAGGCCAAGATGCAGTGAATTTGGCTGCAAAGTTTAATCAGGTTCTTGATATAACAGGGGTTATTTTATCAAAAATGGAGGGGGATGCAAGGGGGGGAGCAGCCCTTTCAATAATGGCAGTAACAAATAAACCGATCAAATTTGTGGGTACAGGGGAAAGCCTAGATGCTTTAGAACCTTTTTATCCAGACAGGATGTCTTCAAGGATCCTGGGAATGGGGGATGTTCTATCCTTGATTGACAAGGCACAGGCCGAATTTGATCAAGACGAGGCCATAAGACTTTCAAGAAAGATCAAAAGGGAAGAATTTGATCTGGAAGATTTTAAAAAGCAACTCACATATATTCAGA
The DNA here is from genome assembly GCA_964436665.1 of uncultured Desulfobacteraceae bacterium. Lineage (GTDB taxonomy): Bacteria > Desulfobacterota > DSM-4660 > Desulfatiglandales > B25-G16 > CAYTDY01. The sequence continues at coordinate 35,026 of CAYTDY010000001.1, read as the reverse complement.
AGATGGGGTCATTGGAACAAATTCTCGGGATGATACCAGGCATTGGGCAGATGATGAAGGCAGGAAGGTTGAAGACCGATGAAAAGGAACTTGTTAGGGTTGAGGCTATAATTAATTCTATGACACCGGAAGAGAAAAAAAATTATAAGATAATAAGTGGTAGCAGGCGAAAAAGGATTGCTATGGGAAGCGGTACAAGGGTAGAGGATGTTAATCGGCTTCTGAAAAATTTTGTTCAGACAAAAAATATGCTAAAGAAGTTCGGACAAGGAGCTTTAAGTGATCTATCTTCATTGGCAGGCTTAAATTAAACTAAGAATTACTTTACAAATAAGTCAAATTTTAGGAAAAAGTTTTTCTTTGCAAGCCTGGCAACTTTGATGTATAATTTAATATAAATTATTATAAAGGGGGTGAGAGCTTTAGATATGCCGGTAAGAATAAGATTAACCAGGAAAGGGGCAAAAAAGAGGCCTTTTTATCGTATTGTGGCAGCCGATTCAGAGGCACCACGGGATGGTAGGTTTCTCGAGGTATTAGGGTACTACGATCCATTAAAAGATCCAGCCCTGGTAAATATTGATGGGGATAGGATTAAAAAGTGGATAGAGAAAGGTGCTAAGCTTTCTGAAACTGTTAGGTCTCTTTTGCGGAAGAAGGGGGTATCCAATGTTTCTTCCCAAACAGGCTAAACAGTGTTTAATTTCAATTTGAGGTGAAGGAGAATGATCGAAATGAAAGAGTTGATTGAATACATTGCAAAGGTTCTTGTTGATAATCCAGAGGAAGTGAGTGTAACTGAACTTGAGGGGGAACAGACTTCCGTGATTGAACTCAGGGTAGCCAAAGAGGATTTGGGTAAGGTAATTGGCAAACAAGGGAGAACCGCCAGGGCGATGAGAACTATACTTGGTGCAGCCTCGACCAAGATTAAAAAGAGATCTGTCCTGGAAATTTTAGAGTAATTGAACAAAATAAGTGTTAGAGATCTAATTCTGGTAGCGCATATTATCCGTCCGCATGGTTTAACCGGTCTACTAAGGATAGTTTCTTATGCTCAATCAAGAGAAACATTCCTCCAGGCCGGTTCTGTATTTTTGAATAAAGAACCAAACGAGTTTTACGAAAGCAAGGTTGTTTCCATAACACCCCACGGATCGTTCTATCTTTTGAGATTGTCGAATCTGAATTCAATTGATCAGGCAAAGATTTTTAAGGGAGCTGGGATATTAATAAGAAAAGATTCTTTGATAAAAGAAGATGAGGATGAGTTTTTCTGGTATGAGCTTTTAGGATTGGATGTATATCTGACAACAGGCCAATATCTTGGTGTTCTAAAGGAAATTTTTCCCACAGGGAGTAATGACGTTTATGTGGTCGATAATCAAGGGAAGGAGTTTTTGATCCCGGCAATTCACCAGGTTGTTAAGGAGATAAATATACCTCAAAAAAGAATGGTTATTTCACCTATAAAGGGATTATTAGATCTTTGATGAGATTTGATATTCTATCAATTTTTCCAGAAATGTTTTCTCCTCTTATTAATTATGGAATCGTTAGCCGAGCAATAAAAAGGGAACAGATAAAAATAAATTTGGTGAATATTAGAGACTTCGGTGAGGGACCGCATTTGATGACCGATGATAGGCCTTTTGGAGGTGGAGATGGTATGGTTATGAAACCAGAGCCAATTTTTCAGGCCTTGGAATCGATTCCCGGGGTAAAAGGGGACAGAAAAGTCATCCTGCTAACACCTCAGGGGCAGCCCTTTAATCAATCAATAGCCCGTAGCTTGACCGAGCTCGAGCAGATTATTTTAGTGTGTGGACGATATGAGGGTGTGGATGAAAGGATAAGATCCAGATATATAGATACAGAAATATCTGTTGGTGATTACATCTTGACCGGAGGTGAATTGCCTGCAATGATTATCGTGGAAGTCGTTAGCCGGTTGATTCCGGGTATATTGGGTGGAGTAAGATCTAACCTTGAGGAATCCTTTGAGGATAACCTGATAGAATATCCACAATATACCCGCCCCAGGGTTTTTCAAGGAGAGGAAGTGCCTTCTGTTTTATTATCAGGTGATCATGAGAAGATCCGGCTTTGGAGAAGAACTCAATCTATAAAAAGGACATTGGAGAGAAGGCCAGATTTGTTGGAGAAGACCCATCTTAGTGAGATGGATAAATCCATCCTAAAAGAGTTAAGACAAGAAAAAGGTAAGCTTTCAGCGCTCAGTAATCAAGAATCAGGCCCTGATTAAAAAAGCAAATCGTTTTACAGGTTCTTGACATCTTGGATAACCCTGACATTATAATAAATCCTCACACAGTGGCCATATAATCTAGACGTCTTCATAAGCTAAGATCTTAAAATTTATGTCAAGTTTTTGTGGTGGAATTAAACCCTGTTGCTTTGAAATTGAAATCCGAAATCCGAAATCCTAAATTCGAAACAATATCGAAATTAAAATGTTCAAAATTCGAAATATCCCAAAGCTGACTATCTCAAAGTAAGAGCGTTTTGGTTTAGAGCATTTGGATTTTGGTTATTAGAATTTGTTTAGGGTTTCGATATTCGAATTTCGTATTTTCTCACGGACTTCGTGGCTCGCCGATTTGCTTGTCCCTGGCCGGGAAGGCGAAGCTTCGCTAGATACTATAGATATTCCCTTAATAAGAAAGTAGACCTGTATGGCGACATAAGGGGGCGTATATTAAGACATGGAACTGGATGCCAAATGCTGATGATACGATTATAATGGGATAATCATGTCATTTTATATTGGGCTATTGCATTATCCTGTCTATAATAAGAGGGGAGAGATCATTGTTTCGGCGATAACCAACTTAGATCTCCATGATTTGGCAAGGTTGGCAAAGACTTATAAAGCCAGCAGGCTCTATGTTATCAATCCCCTCATAGACCAGCAAAATTTAGCCAAACGTATTTGTCGGCATTGGGTAAGCGGTTATGGAGCCAAATATAATAAAGATAGGCAAAAGGCAATGTCTTTGATTTCAGTTGTTCCAACCCTTGAGGCATCTATGGCAGAGATTAAAGATATAGAAGGCGAAACACCAATTTTAGTGGCTACTGATGCAGGGAAAGCCAAAAAACAAAAAGTTAATTATAAATTGGCAAGGGAGATAATTGCTTCCAATAGGGTGGTGATGATCTTATTTGGTACAGCCTGGGGGATTGCTAAAGAACTAATTAGAAAGGCAGACTATCTTTTAGAGCCTATCTTCGGTGTATCTAATTACAATCACCTTTCAGTCAGGACAGCAGCTGCAATAACCTTAGATCGTTTGTTTTCCCAGTCTGCAAGGTCTTAAAGATAGCTACTTTGAATTAAAGGAGAATAGTGCGATGAACCCAATAGATATGCTGGAAAAGGAACAGATGAGAGTAGACCTCCCTCCCTTTAGGGCAGGTGATACAGTCAGGGTATACAGTCGAATCAAAGAAGGTGACAAAGAGCGGACCCAGCTCTTTGAAGGGGTGGTTATAAGGAAAAGAAAGGGTAATACAGGGGCCACCTTCACTGTGCGGAAGGTTTCATACGGTGTAGGGGTGGAGAAAATTTTTCCTTTTCACTCTCCACAAATAGATAAGATAGAAGTGATTTTTAGGGGCAAGGTAAGAAGAGCGAGGCTTTACTATTTACGCAAATTGAGGGGTAAGGCAGCCAGGCTTAAGGAGAAAAGAACCTGATACTTATATATGAATAATCTTTTCTACGAATTTCAGGCCAGGCTTGCAGGTTACTCTTTGATAGCTGGTGTAGATGAAGCAGGACGGGGTCCATTAGCTGGTCCGGTAGTTGCAGCTGCTGTGATCCTGCCTGAAGATATTGCATTGGATGGGGTTAAGGATTCTAAAAAAATGTCTGAGGGAGCCCGCGAGAAGGCCTTTCCCCTAATTGAAAGAGTGGCAATAGATTTTTCCTTATCTGTGGTGAATCCAAAAGAGATCGATCGGATTAATATTCTTCAGGCTTCCCGAAAAGCTATGAGACAAGCAGTTTTGACTCTCGATCCCCAGCCTGATTATCTATTGATCGATGGCACATATCCTGTTGACCTCCCTATTCATCAAAAGTGTATCAAAAAAGGGGATGAGCTATCTTTATCTATATCAGCAGCCTCTGTTATGGCAAAGGTTTACCGGGATAGAATTATGTATAGCTACCATGAATTATATCCGCGGTACGGCTTTTCTTCAAACAAAGGTTATGGAACACCTAAGCATATAGAAGCGATAACGAGGTATGGTCCCTGCTGTATTCATAGATTAACATTTAGAGGCGTTCTTAAATGACAAAAGAAAGGATTGCCCTTGGAAAGTTTGGCGAGGACCTGGCAGGAGAAAGATTAAAAGATCTTGGTTACAAAATTCTTAAAAAAAATTATAGTTGCCCTTTAGGTGAAATTGATTTAGTTGCAAGAGATGGTGATGTTCTGGTCTTTGTAGAGATAAAAACACGTAAAAATAAGCCTTTAGGTCAGGTTAAAGAAGCGGTTAACAGGAAAAAACAAATAAAACTTTCAAAGGTAGCCCTAGTTTATATGAAATCTAACAATCTTTGGGAAAGTCAAGCAAGATTTGATGTGGTTGCTATAAGCTTAGTTGATGGAAAAAAGAAAATTGAGATTATAAAAAATGCATTTGAATTGGCTTACTGAGCGATGAATTGTGAATTCAGGAATTTGGGAATTCTTCAATTCGCAATCCCTAAATCCCTCAATTCGCAATCAACTTATATAAATAATGATTTCCGATAAAGCCAAGAATGGGTTACATCAAGGCAAAATCTATATTGTTTCTACCCCAATAGGTAACCTGGAGGATATTACCTTAAGAGCCCTAAGGGTCTTACAGGAAGTGGGATTAATTGCAGCCGAAAGCAGAGATCATACCAGGAAACTCTGCACACATTATAATATCAAGACACCAATAACCAGCTATAATAGCCATAACCAGCACTATAAAGGACGTATACTTCTTGAGAAGGCCAAGTCAGGGATTGACATTGCACTTGTAAGTGATGCAGGAACACCTGGCCTGTCAGATCCCGGTTACAGGCTAATCAGGGAAGCTATAGACGCCAATATCAAATTAGTGCCGGTTCCAGGTGTATCAGCCTCCTTGGCAGCACTTTCCATTTCTGGATTGCCTACAGATAAATTTATCTTTGTCGGTTTTTTCTCAAATAAGAAGGGAAGGCGCAGAAAGGAACTGGAAGGACTAAAGTTTGAATCGCGGACTATGATCTTTTTTGAATCTCCCCATCGATTAGTTAAGATGCTCACAGATATGAATGAGATTCTGGGTAACAGGAATATTGCCCTTGCCAAAGAGATGACAAAGGTTTTTGAGGATGTAAAAAGGGGATCAGTTAGTAAGATATTATCTTTACTCACAGATGAAAAGATCAGGGGTGAATATACTATTATTGTAAAAGGTATAAAGGAAAATGAGAAATAATGGTTTGTGTGTTTTGCTTTGCCTTAGTGAGTGTAGCGAAACATTATAAACCTCAATGAAAAATGAATATATCAAAATGCAAATTTTAAAAAATATCTTCTTCAATTTAATTTGGCTCCGATGTCATTCCTTTTATTTTACATAATTCAATTTGCACTTTGCGTTTGAGATTGAGCAATAGCTAATACTTCTCTGTTATTGACAATTGATAATTGTCTGATTAAATTTGAATAATCATGGAAGAGATACGGTCGTTAAAAGTAATCAATGAACTTGGAATGCACGCCCGGGTAGCCGGTCAGATAGTTGAGCTGACAAACAAATATAAGACAAAGTTGTTTTTAAAAAAGGATGCCCGAGAGGTGGATGGCTCAAGCATTTTATCGATTCTTTCCCTTGCCTGTCCAAAAGGAAGTGAGATCGAGGCCAGGGCAATTGGTAAGTCTGCCAAGGAATTTATAGATGAACTGGAAAAACTTTTTAAAAGGAAATTCGGAGAAACCGCAAGGGAGCAATATCAGCCCAAAAAGAAAATAATGAAGGGGTTTCCGGTCTCCCCCGGTATTGTCATTGGAAAGGCACACCATTTAGATAGGTCGAAGACACATGTTTTTCATAGGAAATTAATTAATAAAAAAGAGGTGGAAAGAGAGCTTACCCGCCTTAGACATGCTGTGGATATATCAAAGGAGCAGATCCAGAGGTTTAAATCCAATATACCAGAACAGGTAGAGGGATATGCCTTTGTCTTAGATACCCACTCAATGATCCTGGATGACAGTCTACTGCTTGATTCAACCTTACAAAGAATCCGAAAGGAAAAGATTAATGCCGGATGGGCATTAGAGAAATCTGTAAGAAATATACACAAGCTTTTTAGAGAGGTTGAGGATGATTACATTGGGCGTAGAATGGATGATGTGGATAGTGTAAGTGAAAGGGTATTAAGGAATTTAGCGGGAGTTGAGGAAGATAGCCTGGCAGGGATTAATGAAGAGGTTATCATTGTAGCTCATGATATTTCACCCTGTGACATAGTTGACATTAATGTAAGTAATGTAATGGGCGTTTTGACTGATGTTGGGGGCCGAACATCACATATGGCCATTATGTCTGAAGCCCTGGAAATCCCGGTAGTCGTTGGATTGGAAAGGGCTACCGATATGATTTTGCAGAGTGATATTTTGATCGTTGATGGAAATACCGGCGACGTTATTGTTAACCCTGACCCTGAGACGATCAACTCTTATGAAGACGAGAAAAAACGTTATAATAGTTATAAATCTGCCATAGACAGGGTCAGACATCTGCCGGCCGAGACCTTGGATGGACATAAGATAACTATCAAAGCCAATATAGAGTTTTTATCAGAGGTCAAGGCAGCAATTGAGAGTGGTTCAGAGGGCATAGGACTTTATAGGACAGAATATCTATATATGATTAAGAATGATTTTCCAGATGAACAGACCCTTTTTAATGACTATAGCCAGATTGCCAAAATGGTAGCCCCTAATCCAGTTACCATAAGGACTCTGGACATTGCAAGTGACAAGATGGCATCAGATATGGAGGCGAGCAGGGAGGATAATCCTGCTTTAGGTCTTCGGTCTATTCGATTTTGCCTCCAGGAGCAGAAAGTATTTAAAACCCAGTTACGGGCCATTTTAAGGGCCAGTACATATGGTAATTTCAGATTAATGTTCCCAATGATATCAGGTGTGCAGCAATTCCTGGAGGCAAAGAGGATTTTAAGGAGTGTTATGAGCTCACTTGATAGTGATGGAATTGAATATAACAGAGAAATACCTATCGGTATTTTGATTGAGATTCCCTCTGCAGTATTAATTGCAGATATCCTTGCAAAGCATGCTGATTTTTTTTCCATAGGAACGAATGACCTGATTCAATATGCCTTAGCTATAGACAGAGATAATGAACATGTTGCCAGTCTCTATGAACCTTTTCATCCAGCTGTTTTAAGAATGATACAACAGGTAGTCAAGGCAGGCAATAAGGAGGGAATTGATGTATCCCTCTGTGGTGAAATAGCCGGTGATCCTCTTTCTGTTTTGATACTTCTTTCTCTCGGATTGGAGGAATTTAGCATGAATATCGGCTCTATCCCACTTATCAAAAAGATGATCAGAATGTTGCCATTAATGGAAGTGAGGGATGGTTTTAAGGGAATATTAGATTTATCTACCAGTAAGAAGATTGAGGATTTTGTTTTCAAAAAGGCAAGGTCTCTCCTGCCAGATATTTTTGAGGAAGATGTTTTTAGGTATAGGGCCGCTGGCACACCCTAAAGGTGGCAGATGGAGAAAAAGATTGTTTGTCAAAACAGAAAGGCCAGACATGATTATTTTATTGATGATATCTATGAGGCAGGTATTGTTCTTGTTGGGCCAGAGGTTAAATCCTTGAAGGATGGTCGTGGCAGCCTGAAAGATACCTATGCAAGAATTAAAAATGGAGAGCTCTTTTTGTACAATATGCACATAACGCCTTATCCTTTCGCCCATAATCTAAATCTTGATCCCACGAGGACAAGAAAGCTTCTCATGCAAAAAAGGGAGATCAGGAGGTTGATAGGAAAGACAGAGGAAAAAGGATATTCCTTAATCCCGTTATCGATATATCTTTTGAGAGGAATAATCAAGGTTGAGCTCGCTCTTGCTAAAGGCAAGAAAAAATATGATAAGAGATATGCTTTAAGAGAAAAGGAGATGAAAAGGGAGCTAAACCAACTGAAAAAGAAAGATCGCTATTAAACACGGCAACGTCAAAGCAGATGCTAAATTGGTTAAATTAAAAGGATCTGCAAGACGTTTAAATCTCTGGCCCAGACCTGGCTTACAAGGTATGTGTTTTTCAGCTCCATTTGCGAAATACTGCAACGATCACAGTGTGTTCAAGCAATTATCTCTTTAAATGACATGGCCCTGGATTAGAAAAAGATATATTGCTTTTAATAAAGATTTATGCTTTAATAAAGTCAGTTCATTGAAAATTGGGGGCGAAACGGCTTCGACGGGGATATAGAAGCTTAAGTTGCATACCGAGGTTCTGTTTGCTCGTTAAACAGGCAGAAAAAAAATAAACGCAGATGATTATGCGTATGCTTTAGCCGCTTAAAGGCTAAACGTCCTGCCGTTCTTTCCTGCGAGGATGGATTTGGGCGCCGATTAGCAGGATAGCTGACCTGAGAGACCTGAATTTCAGTGAGGCGAAAATTTTTTCAGGTTAGCCCTTCATTCACCTTGCCCGAGAGGGGTCTTAAGGGTGAACATTAAAGTTCGGGCTATGTATGTAGAGGCTTAAGTGGACTATTTCCGGACGGGGGTTCGACTCCCCCCGCCTCCACCATTCATTTTAATTATTACTGCTTTTTTCCCTTTTTCATATCTGCTCAGGAAAGTATTTCCTGTCAATTTTATCCTGAACATTTGAAGACGCATGAAGTTAACTATTCTTATTTCACTCAGAAGTAAATCTTCCTCAGTCTGAGTGTTCGGTTGAATGAATACTATCTCATCATTATGCCTTTCAGTGGGAAGGCGATTGTATCAATACAGTCTGCTAACCTGCGTGGAGTAGAGTTTTTCGCGGACAATTTCGCAAGCCAGATTGAACTCTCCAGCCAGAACCTGGGCGGCCAAGTTGGCGCAAAATTCACGGACATTGGTAAGGCCCATGATGCGCATAACCTCTCTACCAGTGGGGGGAATCCCACCTTCAATAGAAGACCATACCCCGGCCTCAACAATGGGAAGCTCCACGCTATAGATAAAATCGCCTCTGTCCACAAAAGCGTAGATGCGCTCCAGACAAGCGTTAAGTGGCATTCGGGGGTTAACCCGAGTTGCCTTGTACAATCCGGAAATGATCTCAGCCCCCATACCTGTATAGAAGAACCAGCCCAACTTTTCCACGCCCCTGCGGTCCATCTCGATAAATGCCAAAAACCGATCTATTGGCTTTCCCAAGAATTCCTCCATGGTCTTGACTGGAATGCGAACCTGGGCACTGACTCGCCTGCCGCGCCTATTAGAGGGACTGGGCTTGTAATCCCCGTCATAACCCTGGGGAATAACACTCAGATTGAAGTTTACCCCCGCCTCCCGGAGTATGGCGTCTGTCCTCTGCCTGGCCTCGCCCACAGACCAGCTTATTTCGCCGTGGGCCCTGTATTCTGGCACGTCGGCGTAAAAGCAAACATATAGGAAATGATCAGGGCCAAAGGTATCTGTATCAAACTTAACCTGGCTTACCTCAGCCCCTACCTTTTTTACACGTTCGTTTACAATTGCTTTTATCAGATCCAAATTGGCCTGGATAGTGTCTCTGGCCTTCTGGCGCTCCTTCGTGTCATCGAAAATATAACCCATGCAGCGTGCTGTTCCAGCCACAGGTTCAACCTGAACCTCGGCCCCACCATATCTGTTGACCAGAAAACAGCCTCTTGCCAAACCGATAGCTGACATTCCAGGACCCATAGCGGTAAGATTGATAAAATCCTTATCCACATCCCCTTTGACATTGATCTGTCCACAATATGAGATGTAATCCTCAAGCCCGGCTACATAAGCAGCCACCAAGGGCGCATAACCAGCCAGAGGGCCTTGGTATGGCTCAAGAGGCGACCTGCAAACAGTGCAAGTCAGATCCGTTTCCTGTGCCTCGAGGTTATAGATGATACCATCTTTTTGGCACTGCCAAGGCTGGATGTAGGGTTTTTCCAAAACCTTAAGATGACTGAACTTCTCGCCCAAGACCTCCTCTATATAGACCTTTCGAGCCAGGGCAGCCGGGTAAAAATGGTTTGGGCTCTCCACACCCTTTTCCAAGAGCGCAGCCTCTGCCCTCCAGGGAGGCAGGTCTCCCCGGAGCATGCCCTGATAAAGATCTGAGACGAGATCAGATATATCCTTCATGAAAATACTCCTACAACTTCTCCCATAGTTTGCTCAAGTTTTCAGCGATTTTATTATGACCTAAGTTTTTAACTAATATATCTACGTTTTTCTTGACCACTGCCTTGCGGTGATCCACATCGATCAAAATCTTATATGCCCTCTCTATCAACTCCGGGGTCATAGTGCCATCAGGGGTGGAAGGGATGTCAAAACCGTAGATAGCTATGTCAGTGAGGTAAACCGGATATTCACGCACCACTGGCGGCACTCCCAGGCTTATCAGCTCAAGAAGGTTATTGCCGAAGCCCTCCACATCACTGAAATATGTTCCAAGACCACCATAGTATGCAAAAATACCCGGTACCTCAGCGAAGCTATAATATTTTACTCCATTAACAACCTCTCGATCTGATCGGATGCGGTTCTCTCCCCAGATAATCTCCACATCTAAGTCAGGCCTTTCTGAACGTCGCATGTGCAGGTGATTGGTAAGGTCTTTGACGTCATCACTCAACTCATCACCAGTGGGTCCGGAAATTAATAAGAAGACCATCTTATTTTGGCCATCTTTTTTAAATCGGTCGGCCATGGCAAAGCAGAAGTCAATGGCATGATCGATGCGCTTTCGCGGCACAACCCGTGTGTGCTGAAGGAATAACAGACATTCTTCCAAGGACTTTCCTTCAGCAGTAAGCCTGTCCTTGATACCCATGGCCTCTAAGAAATCGGCGTTGTATGGGTCCAGCTTGGGTGAAAAATACTTCAAGTCAGGATCAGCAGGCCAGCCGTTGGGTACATCACATGTGTTAGGAATAACAATGTGAGACCTTTCAAGCCTATCTACTATCTTGGGATCCCGGTCTATCAATTGCTCAAAGTAGTTTCTGGCAATATCCCATTGACCTTGGTTTATAAAGACAATCCCCTCCACGTGAGGTCCTGGCACTCCCTCCATCAAGTAGCGGCGCATAAGTGGACTTGGATTCTGAAAACGGTCCCGCTCCAGGTGTGAATCGTGCCACCACATAAAATAGCGAGGTAGCCTTTGACCAATCTTTTTTCTCCTTTCATACAACCGGCTAAGAGCAAGGGAATAGATCAGATTTACCGGATGAGCTGTATTGTGTGCAATAATCAGATCCACACCAAATTCGTCGAAAAATCGAGCCAGGGCCTTTTCTGCATCCTCCACCCGTGCCTCGATCCGGGTCTCCAGGTCAGGGGGTGGAGGATCTGTCGAATAGTTGGTCAGGGCATAGGCTATGGTATCGTCCTTATGCCACAGGGAATCATCTATCCAGACCTGGTTGTATAGATCTCTATTGTACTTGCCACAGGCAAAGGCAAAATTCTCAGGAGGCATATTCAAATATGTCTGCAAGGAATTCACTATCTGATTAATCACAATAGACACACCATCATTGAAGCACAATAAGGTATGAACTGTGCCTATACGCGCTGAAGTCAAAGTTTGTTTCGACATAAGACCCTCTCGATATTTAGGCTTATGGTTGCGATATTGTAAGAATATAAAAACCCCAAGCCCTCCTTTCCCACCATATGTTTGAAGGTATCATGTTACCCAATAGCTGAGATCAAAATCTCCACATAAGATTCATAAAATCACGCCTTCTCTTCAATGCCTATCCACCTTTATGGGACAATTCCATATCCTTTATGTATGAATCAATGCCCTTCACTATACCTGAAGCAGTCCTTTTAAGGTAGGTCTCAGTGCGGAGGCGTCTATTTTCTTCCGAATTCGTAATATATCCTACCTCTACCAGAATTGATGGCATATCAGCACCAATCAAGACATAGAATGGTGCTTGCCTTACACCCCTGTTCCTAACTATTTTGTATCCTTTCCGCAGCTCCTTTACAAAACCCCTGTGCACAAATTCTGCCAGCCTACTCGACTCACTTATCTTTGTATTAAGCATAAGGTCATTAAGAATCATCTGAAGGTCACTTATATTTTTTCTGGAAGTAGCATTCTCTCTTGCAGCCAAATTCATGCTATCTTCATCTAAAGCTATATTTAAGAAATAAGTCTCTAAGCCACATATTTTTCTATTTCTATGGGCATTTACATGAAGAGATATAAACAAATCGGCATTTTTCATGTTAGCAATAGCGGTCCTTTTCTCCAAAGGCAAAAATACATCCTTGCTTCTGGTTAAAATTGCCTGGCAATTAAGATCTTCTCTCATTTTCTTTGCCACTAATTTTGCAAGTTTAAGTACAATATCCTTCTCCTTTATACCATTTCTCCCGATAGCACCTGGATCTTTTCCGCCATGGCCTGCATCAATTACAATTCTCTTTACACCCAGCCCTAACTGTTTGGCTAAAGAGATCCCTTTTTTCTTACCCTTCTTTATTTCTTTCTTTTTAGGAAACCTTTTAGCAATTACTTTTTTTACAGGTTTCAACTTCCGTTCCTCTCCCTGTACATCAACGACAATCCTAAAGGGATCATAAAGATGAAAGATCTTATATCCTTCCATATTGTCAATATCGAGGACAACCCTCACAGTCTTTTTGTCGTTCTGTGCGGCCCTGGCCCTTCTTAACAATCCATCCTTTATGGGTATGGAGCTTTCTATGTCCTTGCCGATCCAGGTATTTTCTAAATCTACAAAAAGACGTCTTGGCTTCATAAGATCCAAATCCTTCTTTAACAGATGCTTCTTGTATTTGACTGGATTCTCTAAATCTATGACAACCCTTGTATAGGTGGGAGTGGACCAGTGCCTGAGATTCTTTACTGAAATCAATTTCTTGTTCTTGGCTTTATCCTCTTTAACTTTCTCTTTGGCTAAGCTTTTCTTTCCTAAGACAATCTCCAGCTTGTCCATCATCTTAGATGCTTTGGCCCTTGCATCTCCCTTTGGAAATTTTATCTCCACCTTTAAAAATTCAACATAGGCCTGCTTTGGGTCCTTTTTGTACCTATAAAAGACCTCCCCCAATCTGTATTGGGCGTCATCAGCCAGTCCATGGGTCTTGTATCTCTCTACCAGCTCTCGATAGAGTGATACAGCCTTGTCTATATCAGAATTCCTCCCTGAATAACCATAGAGATTTGTCCACAACTGACCGGCGGCAAACATGGCATGCACTGCTTCATCTGTATCCGGGAAGGCCTTGTAAATCTTTTCATATATCTTTAGGCATCTCTCCCAATTATGCCTGTATTTCTTCTTAGCTTTAGATCGATAAAGTTTTTTTGTACACACCCGGGCCTTTTGTAAAAGAATTCTGGCAGAACTGGACTTTGGTATAGCAGCCTGATTAAAGGAGGTGAAAAAAAGGGAAATAAAGAGGGATAAAAGAAAAGAAATCAGCAGATACCTTCTAAATATAAATCTTAGGATCATTTAAGAACCTTTTTGCTTCTATAGTAACAGCTTACCACAAGAAAAGAAGGGGATGCAGATATTTAAGAAGGCACATTACCATTAGATAAATCAGAAGATGATGGCTCTATAGTATTTATTGAATCCCATTTCAGGCACTGTGGGCACTTCCAGGCAAGTTTGTCTGGTCTGTATCCACAATTGTTACATTGAAATTTTAAATAAGGCTCACCTGCGGCGGATAAGAGAAGATCTTTGTAGGCCCCTAAGGCATCTTCATTTCTGCCCTCTTCTAAAAGTATCTCCCCCATAAATTTCCTGGCTTCAAAAAAGGAGGGATCTAATTTAATAGCCTGATCCAATTCATCAAGGGCAGAATCTATCTCTCCCTTGCTGTAGAGGAATCTTGCCAGGGCTAAATGGGTAAAACCATCAGAATTTTTTCTGACAGAATCTCGTAAAAAATCTTCTACAAGCTTAAGGTTTTTCATCATCGAGTAAGCCCTTTCCAGCCTTTGATAGGCAAGAAAAGTAAACTGAGGCGCCACATCAACTACCTTCCTCCATGTAGATAAAGCCTTTTTGTGCTCTTGCTGACTAAAATAAAGATCGCCCAAATGAAGATAGACATCAACGCATTTATCAAAGATAGAGATGGCCTTTTTGTAAGATTTCTCAGCCCTTAAAATATTACCATTCTTCTCTTGTTGCTTCCCAAGCTCTGTTTGGTGGTGGGCCAGAATATGCCGGTGATCCCCTTTTACAAGCCTTGAGATAGCCTGCCGAGTTTGGAAGGCCTTTTCCCAATCGTAGACATCTTCATAAATGCGCTCGATCTGCTCAAGGGCATCGATATTGTTCGGGTCACTTTCCAGAACCTCCTGAAAAGCTGATAGAGCACGATTTAAAAAACCACCTTTCCTGTAATCTAAACCGAGATCAAAAATTGCCCTTAACC
>CAYTDY010000001.1:0-20287 GCA_964436665.1 uncultured Desulfobacteraceae bacterium | reverse complement strand
TGTCCAGACCGGGTCTTAAAATTATTCCCTGTCTTATCCTTATAGCCCTCTCAATATCACCCTTAGATCTATAAAGATTGCCTAAAGCAACATAGGTTTCAATAGTATCTGAGTTAATCTGAACCGACTTTGTGAATTGTTCAATTGCCTGATCTGGCTCATTGGAAAGTATGTATTGAATACCCTGAAAGAAGGCCCTATCTCCCTTATCCAGCTTTCTTCTAAGCTTTTCAGCACCTCTGGACCTAATAAACCTATCTATAAGTAGGCCTGCTACAAAGGCAAAGATCAACCAGATGCCAAATCCAAGTCCCTGTAGATCAAAAAACCAATATTTGATTTCTTCCCACATCCCGAAGGTAACCTAATATCTTCCCGCCAACCAGGCCCTAATCCTGATTTTCTCCTACTGGCCCTTTATCCTCTATCTTGCTTTCAACAATAGGTAGGTTTCTAAAGGAGTTCAGTTCTTTGTCTTTCTCCCTATTGGCCTTTGAAATTACCCTTATCTCCTTCTTTAATTTGAAACGTTCAATTATACCGTAAAAACCAGCTACGAGGATACCAAGTAGAAAAACAATTATAACGACCAAATAGAAGGGCATTGGTGGGGTTTTAGAGTCCCAAAAAAGAAAATCTACTTTAAGGGTCAATGTCTTGGATAACTCCTGAAGGTTCTCAACAACAAGGATTACGACCAGTAACATCAGTAATATACTTATAATAGCCTTCATATGTTTCATAAAATCCTCCTCCAAGTTTAAAAAAATATTCTGTTGTGTCTAAAACTATTTGAAAAAAGGTAACAATTTTCGGTAAGTCGCCTGAATATGTTCCGGAATTACTCTTACTTCTCCAAATACAGTCATGTAATTAGTATCCCCTATCCATCGGGGGACAACATGGAAATGGATATGGTCTTCTACCCCAGCACCTGCCACCCTTCCCAAGTTTAAACCTACATTAAATCCTTCTGGATTCATAACCTCCTTTAAAACTCCAATAGACTTTTCAACCATGGTCATTAGGTCGAGTTTCTCCTCTGGTGATAGGGCATTTAAAGTGGAAACATGTCGCAATGGGGCTATCAAAAGATGGCCATTTATATAAGGGAATCTGTTCATAAGAACAATGCTCAAATTGCCAATAAATAAAATTAATCTCCTTTCATCCTGACTCCTATCATCACCTATACAAAAAATACATTCCCCTTTGTTATTGTCAGAACTGATATATTCCATTCGCCAAGGAGCCCAAAGAACCTTCATCATGTAACCTTAAAGTGTAATTATATTACCTTTTATTGTTTCCCTTATATCCAGGATTCCTATCGAATGAGATCCAGAGATACTGAATCCGGTAGCACTTCCTGGATTAAAAAAAATAATTCCATTATTAATATGATTAGCTGGCCTGTGAGAATGACCGTAAATAATGACATGGACATCATTAAACTCAGATCTTATCCTCCTTTCCAGGCCAAACGGGGCCCCCCATCCATGAATCAATCCCAAGCGGAAATCGCCTGCCTCTATTGTCTTTTTTTTAGGAAATCTCTCTTTTATATCCAAAGTGTCCATATTCCCCTGAACTACGTGAAGGGGCTTCTTGCTTAAAAAATCAACTATTTCTATGGAAACAAGATCTCCAGCATGGACAATCATATCCACATCAGAAAAATAATCCTGATATATATCCATTAACTGGGAATTCACATCTTTTAGGTGCGTATCTGAAATAACTCCGATCTTCATTTTTTAAGAATTGGTAAATTTATAAGCTATTTTTTGCCTTTTAAGTTTGGAAGAGTATAGCAAAATATAAAAAAAGACAAGTTTAAATAGGCTTTACTATTAAGCAATTACTATTGACATCCCCTGGCAATCTCAATATAGTCCAACAATCAAATTTTCGTACTTACCCCCTATTCACATAGAATTCAACATATTTATCATTACCCTTAAAGGAGGAAAAAATGAAAGTCCTTGTATATGGTACTGGGGGGAGAGACCACTCCCTTGCTGATAAATATGGAGACAGTCAGCATGTTGAAAAGGTCTATTTTGTTCCTGGAAATGCTGGAGTACCTTATACGTTAAAGGGTAAGAGAAAATTAATAGAATGTTTAGAGATAAGAGATTTCAATGAGGTAGCAAAATTTTGCCTGGAAAACAATGTTGACTTGGTTGATATAGGTTCAGAAAACCCTCTTGAAGAGGGCCTGGTAGATATCTTGAATGAAAGAGGGATAAGAACGATTGGGCCAAAAAAAGAATATGTTATGTTAGAAAATGACAGGGCGTTTACGGATAATATCTTGATGGAAATAGGGGTAGGTAAGCCAGAATACAGGGTCTTTGATAATCCAGAGGAGGCCAAAAAATATGTCAGGAATATCGGTTATCAGGTTTTTGTAAAGGCAAATGGCCTCGCAGCAGGAAAGGGTGCTATAGGATGTGATGATGTTGTGCAAGCCGAGAGCGCAATTGAAAAAATAATGGTGGAAAAAATATTCGGAAAATCAGGTGATAAGGTTGTTATAGAAGAAAGAAAATATGGAACAGAGATCTCATTTTATGTTTACCTGGATGGTGAACATGCACTACCCTTAAAAATGTTTGTCCAGGATTACAAACAGGCCTTTGATCCGGATGATGAGGAATCAATCAGGGATTTTGGCGGAAACCTTAATACAGGTGGAACAGGATGTTATGCACCCCATAAACTTGTGACTCCATGGCTTGTAAACAGGATTATAAAAGACATTGTAAACCCAACGGTGAACGCAGTTTATAACAGGGGCGATTTAAGTTTGGGATGGAATTATAAGGGTGTCTTATACTTTGGCCTCAATCTTGACCCTTATGACAATCTGGAGGTCTTTGAAATTAATGTAAGACATGGCGATCCTGAGTGGGAGGTGCTTTGCAGAAAATTAAGCACAGACCTATTCGAGATAGGCATGGCAGTTTGGGAAGGGAATTTAGATCAAATTACTCCTGTCTGGAATAATCAACACTATGTGGATATAGTTGCTATGGAAGGTCGCTCAAAGGCAAGTAAGGGATGGAACAAGGGATATCCAGGACGCTATGGAAAAGGCCATGAGGTAAAAGGATTGGATATTATAGAAAGGGGAATCGCTATTTACTTTTCTGGCGTAAGAGAAGATCAAGAAAAAGGCCTTGTAACAGATGGTGGGAGGGTATTACATATAATTGCCGGTGATGCAACCCTGGAAGGTGCTAAAGAAAAGGCCTACAGGAACATAGGGTATCTATCTTTGCTGGATCATAATAACAATAATGAAAATTGTATAAGGTATCGAAAAACTATAGGGGCCTAAAAGAAATGAAATGTCAAATTTCAAATAACAAAGGGTTATATTTTCTTAAAGACCAACTATGATGAATTATTTATATTCGCCTTCCCAAACAATGGCTCATCTAAGTCCAGTACCTTTAAAGGGCTTTTTCCAGTAAATAGCTTTATAATTCTTCCAACAGTATAGGCATTACCTCTTAGCAATAATTTACAGTTTTTAAACCTACAATCGGCAATATTAGTTTCTCCCTTCTCAAGGACAATAATACAATCCTTAAACTGACAATGATTGAAATATTTGCCATCAAGCTCTATCCTTTCCCCAGAAAACGTAGAATTTTTATACTGAACCTTATATCCTTCCATCTCCTTACTGCTTTTTGTAAAGCCTCCTCCAGGGTTCATTCCTGGATGTAAGGTAGTCAGTCAAGGCCTCTTTTAGGGTATTAGATGCTAACAGAGCACAGTGGATACTCTCTTCTGGGAGACCATCCAAACTTTCTAAAATTAGCTCCTTGCTGATCTTAAATGCCTCCTTAAAGCTTTTTCCTATGGCTAGTTCACAGGCCATACTGCCAGCAGCAATAGTAGTTGCACACCCATTTGTAACAAACCTGGCATCAATGATCTTGTCATCATGAATCCTAAGGAAAATCTTTACGCTATCTCCGCACGGGCCTGTAACATTTGCATACCCTTGAGGGCTTTCCATCTCTCCTATATATTTTGGCCTAAGCCACCTTTCAATAACTTTTTCTGAATATACCTTCCTGGCATCTTCTATGATAGATTCCTGTAAATCTTCTATTGCCTTATCAAAATCAACTGACATTTTAAATTTTCCCCCTTATTAATCTCTTCTGTATGAATCCCCGGTCGTGCAGGGAGGTGTATCGCAGCGCTCTCCCCTTCCACAGCAGGTAGTGCCAGGAGCTCGACTGCTATCTGTGACGGTAAATGATGAAACCGATAAAATTTTTATTAATTCATTACTCCCGCAATATTTATAGGTAAGAATCTCGCTGCCAGAACTTACCCCAACTAATAACTCTGATATCTCACCACATTGATTACACCTATATTCGTAAATAGGCACTGTTTACTCTCCTTTCTTGGATAAAAAAATGTTTTTTTCACATGATAAGCATTTATCACCATTTTGCGCTGAAATCAAGGGGAAATAAATCATAGATTTTTCCCTTTTAAGGGTTTATTATTGGTTTAATTTGATAAAATAAATAAGGGATCTACGAGAAAAAAAATAGCAAAAAATACAAATAATTTATTTAAAATCAAGGAAACGAGTATAGATTTAACTATAAGCGCGATCATATTGGCAAAGACACTATGAAGGAGTTATTTATGAAAAGCTATCGAAAGGAACTTTGGTTTGAGGTGTCTACAAGGAGGGCATTCGTCAATATCACCTCCCAAGTGGAAGAGTGTCTTAAAGAAAGTGAGATTAAGGAAGGTTTCATCCTCTGTAACGCTATGCACATCACAGCTTCTGTGTTTATTAATGATGATGAATCTGGCTTACATCACGATTATGATAAATGGCTGGAAAGGCTTGCCCCACACGAGCCTGTTTCCCAATACAGACACAACGTTGGTGAGGATAATGCAGATGCCCATATGAAAAGGCAGATTATGGGAAGAGAGGTTGTTGTTGCCGTAACTGACGGTAAGATGGACTTTGGACCATGGGAGCAGATATTTTATGGTGAATTTGACGGTCGGAGACGTAAAAGAGTTTTGGTGAAAATAATCGGAGAATAAGCTTACAGGATAATAAGGAAACCCCCTATGAAAGTAAATGAAATCAAAATCAAAAAAAGCTTTGATCAACTTTTTAATGAAATGCTTCGTAACAAACAAGTTGCGGAAAAGGCCGTCAGTTATCTACATGACAAGAAAAAAATAGATAAAGGTATTATTTATAATGAACTTCTCCCTAAAAAGCTGGTCGGTTACTCTCCGAAGAGAAAAGCCCTTGCCTTTCCTCTTGTCCGTGGTTTTATGGTTATGGGCATACAGTATCTGACAGTGGAGTTGATCGAAATAGATGGTCAGATAATGAAAGAAGGTCAAGAATACTGCCATGAAGGAAGCGACCTTGAAACATGCCTTTTCAACCTTCAGAGGGATTTTAGAGATGTCATCATCACTTCTGGGATACTTGACCTCTTGAGCACCGGTCTGGGAGGTGTTTCCCTACCCCGCCAGACAGGATTCAAACAACTTCAACTGTTTTCTGATATAGACACAACTATCTGTTTTAAAAATACTGAAGGTAGCGAGGTGGCTGCTAAAAAGGTTCTTGAAATCCTTCCAAAGGCCAGGATTATCACATTACCAAAGGAGTTCAGGGACATAAATCATCTTTTAATGGAAAAAGGTCAAGAAGGTGTCAAATCCCTTTTAACAAAGGAGGACAAAGTGGTTAAGGCAAGCGAATCAGAAAGGATTAGAAAGGATAAAATTTTTAACCTCTTAAACTGCCGCTATTTCCCGAACCCTGGCCCAAAAAATACCGAGGCCACTCTTGAAGCTGCTCTTGAAGGGGCCAACATATTAAAAATCAAAAAGATTTTGGTTTCAAGTTGCAGCGGAAATACTGCCTTCAAGGCCCTTGATCTATTTGGAAAGAAATTTTCTCTTATAATTGTTACGCATGTAACAGGTTTCAAAAAACCAGACCATCAAGAACTTCCAGAAAAAGATAGAAAAATGCTTTTGGAGAGGGGTGCATCTGTTTTGACAGCCCAACATGCATTTGCTGGTGTAGGTAGGGCATTTAGAAACAAAACCGGCACCTATCAAATAGATGAGATTATTTCATATACCTTGCGAACATTTGGACAGGGAACAAAGGTTGCAATTGAGATTGCATTAATGGCCGCAGATGCTGGGCTTATCAAAACAGATGAGGATGTTATCTCTATTGGTGGAACAGTAACTGGAGTTGATACAGCACTTCTATTGAAACCAGCACATACCCAAAATTTCTTTGATCTCAAGGTAAAAAAGATCATATGTAAGCCTTCAAATTTTTAAAACTTCAAGATCACTAAAGGAAAAGTTGGAAGGGGAGTATTTTTCAAGGATATAAAAATTGGCCATGAAAGAAGATCTTGAAAAGAGAATTAATACCCTTGCTGAATGGTTATATGAATCCAGACATCTGGTTGTTTTTACAGGGGCTGGAATCAGTACAGAATCAGGGCTGCCTGACTTTAGAGGGCCTGATGGTCTGTGGACCCAGAGAGATAAAGGACTTTCTCCCAAACCCATGAGCCGGTCCTGGGATTCAGTTGAGCCGAACACCGGCCATATTGCTATTGTCGAACTCCAAAATGTGGGTAAACTAAAATTCCTTATCTCGCAAAATGTAGATAATCTCCATTTAAAATCAGGTATAACACCTGATTTATTGGCTGAGCTTCATGGGAACATAACCAAACTTAGGTGCACGATATGTGCTAAAAAAGCAGAAAAGTCTGTTGGCAGGTCTATTTGCGTCTGTGGAGGCAAATTAGTTTCAAGTGTGGTAAATTTCGGTGAATCCCTTCCGGAAAGAGACCTAAGACTTTCCTTTGAGCATTCTCGAAAAAGTGACCTTTTTATGGTTATTGGTTCAAGTTTGGTGGTAACACCAGCAGCAGACATGCCCATGGAGGCCCTTCGCTCCGGTGCAAAACTGGTCATCATCAATCAGGGTGAAACCCCATTTGATAATCTTGTGAACCTAAGATTTAATGAAAATATTGGAGACATTCTACCCGGGGCTGTAAAGAAATTAAAAAAATTGATGGGCCTGTTTGAATAATCTATCTCACCCTTTTACCTCCTATATCTTCAGAAACTACCTATAATATGTTTAAGCTAAGAGACCTCGTTAATTATCTTCCCTCCTGTTTTTCCCTTCATGTCATATATGCATATAGAAACACATAATCCAAGTATCGTGAACAGAGGGGTATATATCACCTCTTGACTGGAAGCTATAGAAATAATCCGATAATAAAAAAGGTAAAAGATTGACATATCAAACATCATGGTTAGATTTTGCCGAACCCAACTTTTTTATTGACAATAAGGGTATCTTAAGGCATAAATCTTGCTGCTTTATTTAATTAATTCCTAAAAGAACCATAACTTTTTTCTATATATTAAAAGTGGGTGGTTCTTATTTTTTTAAAATCTTTAAAGAAAGGATGTGGTTATCATGGTTTGTACAAGTGTAAGGCAAGGGTTTGAGTGCATCTTCATGAGCAAAAGAGGATGCGAGTTTAATGGAGGTAGTTGTCACCCTATTGTTGATCAGTGTGATGGCTGCCAAAGAATCATTGAAATCCCTACCGGAAAATACTGCATGAGTTTCCCTGATCCTGCTATCAAATGGAAAAATGGGATCTGCAATATGGCTACCCATATAAAGATCAATAATAAAAAGGGAAACAACAAAGTAAATCCGCTGAAGGCCTCAAAAAGGTCCCACTGATATAACGCTTCGAAATTTCTATAACTCATTAAAATTAAAAGTCTTTTAGTGTCGACTGATTTGTTCTTTCTATATGGAATAAAAATGCGCTAAGCTCAGAGTGCATGGCTATCTCTGGGGGAGCATGGGTATCTTTTTTCAAACACGAAAAATCAGATACCATATGGCCGGCCAAAGGTATGGGTGAAGGCGGACGAGCCAGAGGCTCTCTGAGTTGACAGCCAGTACTCCATTATTCTCCCTGCTGTTTCAGCGGGGATGAGCGAAGCGAACTAAGTTTTCTCTTGATCAGGAGGAATCTTCTTCAATGATAAAAAGAGATATTCACCCTTTTTTGGTCAATCCACTGGGCGAATTTTCTCCTAATCCATACCTTTAATAGAAACCTGGTCTTGGGGATTAATAGTATAAGCCCAGCTATATCGGTTAGAAATCCAGGGGTGAGGAGAACTATGCCAGCTACAAAGATTAATAGGGCATCGAGCATCTCACTGGCAGGCATTTCTCCTCTATTTAAACCCTCCCTTACCCTCAGTATGGTTTGTAGGCCTTGATACCTGGCGAGAAGGGCACCAATAAAGCCAGTCATGATAACAACCATTACAGTGTTAAATGCCCCAATATAAGATCCTATCTTTATGAGTAGATAAATTTCCAGAAATGGAATAAGAGTGAAGGCAAGAAAAAGTTTTAAGAACATAGGGCTCTTTGTAATTATAAAGGTCCGTTATTCAACGGGCTATAAAGTCAAAATCTATTCCAAAAAAATGGGAAATTAGTTAAACTAACTCCCCTCAATAAAAATAATATAAGAATGGTGCCGAAGGCGGGACTTGAACCCGCACGGGCGTAACCCACTACCCCCTCAAGATAGCGTGTCTACCAAATTCCACCACTTCGGCATACCAAATCATTATTTCCCGGTCTTTGTATCCGAAGGGATACCAGTGTTTATCGGTTCAGCCTTTTCTTGATCACCAGCCTTTAAAGGCCTTTCCTGTCGAGTCGTTGCTTTCCCTTCCATAATCGAAGATCTTGGAGCCCTGGATGCTAAAAAGGCCAAGGTAAGGGAAGTTATCATGAAAGCAATAGCCACGCCTGCAGTTAATTTGTTGAGAAAAGGTGCTGCACCAGCACTCCCGAATATTGTCTGGCTACTACCTCCAAATGCGGCTCCTAAATCAGCTCCTTTACCAGCTTGGAGAAGTATACCTAATATCAAACCAATACAAATAAAGACATGAATAATTATAAGTGCTGTAGTCATTTATTTACCTTATCTATATAAGTATATTAGTTTATATATCACATCTTCTCAATATTTCAAATCTAATTTCATGACCTATTAAAAAATCACTGCTATCTTGTTATATAATCCATCAATAAATGAAAAAATCAATTCTTGACATTTATATAAATTTGTTTAATTATTATTTTAAAAGCTATAGATTTCTTATAATGATAATAATGGGTTAGAGAATGGATGAGGAAGAATATTCAAATAAATATCTAAATTTAAGAATACTCAAGAGTATTCAGGAATATTTGAAGTCAGATGATAATAGCAATACTCCTATATATCCTATTAGAGTACCTGATGAGTTGCTATATCAGACATTAAAAGTCAAGGGAGCTAAAAGCGCTGATAGTATGATACATCATATATTCAAACTGGGTCTTAGTATATGGAGTGAAAAGGTATATGATACAGTCTTTGGCTCTCAGCAAAGCCTTGAGGAATTTATAGAAATTGTCAAAAAGCAGAACAAGGAAGATAAATAACTCCCCCTTTTTATCTTTAGCCCCCCTATAATAAAATTCTCTTTAAAATTAATGCTTAAAGCGAGCTAAAGTTTAATCATTAAATCTCGGTATCTATTAAGATTTATCATAACTTTTGCTGCCCTTTCCGGTGTAGGGAAATTGACAAGGATTGTAGCTTCTTCAAATTGTTTTATTTGCTCATCCCATATTCCAGGTGGAGCAGAAAGGCAGGTGATAAGCGGTTTTTTCTGAACCCCATCTTTCAATAAAAACGACAGGCTTTTAATAGAATCAACATTGGCAGAGGCAAACATCATAAACAGAAGAATGCCTGCAACGTTTTCATCTCGCATAACCGCCTGCAAAATGCCAACTATTGCCTCTGAGTTATACCAGGCTGGACCCATGTCTACGGGGTTTGTTCTTAAAGCCAGTGGTGGCAAGATCTCGTTTATCTTATTCTGGGTCTCCAGGGTAAAGGAAACTATGTTAAGACCAGCCATTTGACAAATATCAGCGGCGGCTATACCTGGGCCAGCTTGAGAGGAGAGTATAGCTACACCTGAACCATTTGGCACAGGGGATATACTTAAGGCCTTAGCTGTATCTAATAGATCCTCCACGCTATTCATTCCCATTATGCCTGCCTGACTAAATGCCCCTGAATAAATCTCCCCTCTTCCAGCCAGAGATCCCGTATGGGATTGAGACGCCCTATCCCCTATATCTCCAATTCCAGTTTTGTAGGCAATAATCGGTTTTTTACCCTTATATTTCTTGGCAGTCTCTATTAGTTCTTTTGGATTATCAATACCCTCCATATAAAGAGCTATTACATCTGTGTCTGGATCCTGCATTAAATAATCAACCATATGAGCAAAATCTACATTCAGTCGGTTCCCAATTCCTACTATCTTACTGAAGCCTATGTCATCCCTCATGGCCATAAAAGAGATAAGATGGCACATTCCCCCGCTCTGGCTTACAAGTCCAATACTAGCCTTTTTTAGCAAAGAAAACTCTGGCGTGAATGAGGCATTCAGGTGGGCATGTAAATTTATCATCCCAAAGGTATTAGGGCCGATGACTGGCACATTAGGTTTGTTCACAATCTTTGCAAGCTGTTCATGAAGATCTGCACCTATTGGATCATCAATCTCCTTAAATCCGGCTGTAATAAGGACTATACCCTTAACACCCTTAGCGAGGCATTCTTCAAAGATCGCGGGAACCATTTTTGCCGGTAGCACCACTATGGCCAGGTCTATATCATATGGAAGTTCCGTTATGGAAGAAAAAGCCTTTAGACCCATAATCTCTTTTGATCCAGGATTAATAGGTATGATCTTACCTGGAAAGCCCCCTTTAGTTAGACTCTTCATTACATGAAATCCAAGCTTAGCTTCCTTTTCCGATGCACCTATAACGGCAACTGACTTCGGGTTAAAGAGGGTATTCATATAACTTAGTTTTATATTCATACTTTAAATAATCCCTTCTCTACTGGTTGAAACTAATTATTCCTTTATATATTCCAGCCAAAATCATTGTTCACTCCAAAGGCTTCAATAACGTTCCTCAAAAAGGGGTGTTTTTTTGGTCACCCTACCAAGGACACCGGGAGAAACAAACTCAATTTCAGAAGGGACACCAAAACGATCAGATATATCTTTTGCGATTTTATTAGCCAGGCCATCAAGGGCATCCTTATCAACACCTACACCATGTTCAATCTTAAGCAAAAGAGGAGGCTCTATTTTTGGTGGTGGGGACTTAAGCACGATCCTCATAGTGCCGGTCACCATAGGAATATAAGATACAACCACATCCCTTATAGCAACTGGATAGATAGATTTTCCATTTAGCAACAATCGGTCGCTTAATCGGCCGAGTATCCTGATCCTGTAACCTAAACCAGGGTAATTGCAAGAACATGGGCCTGACTCTATCTGTATAATATCCCCTAAGGCATATTTGATGATAGGTGTTCCCTCTCTTTTAAGGGAGGTGAGCACCCCTTCACCAATGGCCCCTTCTTGCACAGGGATAGGTTGGCGTGTCTCTGGATCTATTAAATCTGCCACCCAGATTGTTAGGTCAGGGGCCACTTCGTGCAATCCCATGTATTCCTGCTGATTGCAGGAACCCACATAGGCTTCACCGTTTGCCATAAAGATCTCATTCCAGCGACCACCATAAAGCTCTTCTATGTGTTTTTTTACTGCTGGAATACCAACTCCTGGTTCTCCTGTAAGAAAGAGTTTGCTAATTCCAAGTTCTTTTACCTCATGGCCTGTAGTTTCTTGATACTCTAATGCAAATTTCTCAGCAAATGATGGGGTTGCTATAATTGTATTGGGCCTGGTCATCCGGGCAAAATCTATAATCCTTGAAGCAGGTGTTTCAGCGCCCATCTCTACTGTTCCAATATTCATCTGAAAAAGAGGATCTTTAACAATTGATCCTGCCCAGCACCCACTTAAAGGAAAACAAAAGAGCACCCTGTCACCCTTTCTTAACCCTGCAAGATAAAAAAGTCTGGCTGTACCTTCATTCCATCGGGCCATATCATTGGCTGTAAAGGCATAACTGAATGTAGGCATACCTGTTGTTCCGCCTGTTGTCTTAATAACAAGAATCTCTTCTAAGGGCACGCAGAGATTCATTCCAAAGGGATGACCAAATCTTTCCAGAGATTCGTCCCGGCTTGCTCTCTCAGTTTCTTTATCCATGAACACAGGTAGGGAGCGGAAATCTTCCCATGTCTTTATATCAGCTGGTTTTACCCCCACATCCATAAATTTTTTCTTATAAAAATCGTTTCTTTCATAAACGTACCTCAATTGTTCCTTTAGGTTTTTCATACGAAGGGTTTCGGCCTCATCTTTAGATAATGTTTCTATCTTCTTGTTCCAGACGTCAGCTTTGTTTTTCATGATCACACCTCACAAATGACTAATGACAAATGACCAATGACTAATATCTTTCTCTTAATAGGGACAAAGACCACACTGCTGTCTCAAGGGTTGGGTATATCATTATCCTCTTTTTTGATTCAAATCTTTTGCTAATCTCTTTTGGATTGGGCCCATAAAGCCAGGCTACTACAGGCTTGACGGTTAGTTCCTCCATCACCCTATTAAGAGGCTCAGAGACCTCAAGAAAGGAAAACTCTGGTATCATAGGGGCAATAGCTATACAGATAACTCCATCAACATGTGGGTCATTCAATACTGCCTTTAATGCTACAGAATACGCCTTTCCGGTACCATGTTTCATAACTGCTGGCCATATATCTAAGGGATTTCTGAGAGGCAACCAATCAGGGGAAAGATCAGCCACCTCTTGAATAGTCTCAGGGGAAAGGGTAGAAAGTTTCAGACCAAATTTTTCCAATGCATCAGTGACCATAATACCAGCAGCTCCGCTGTAAGTGATCACAGCGATCCTATTTCCTCTTATAACTGGGAGATTAAGCAAGGTCTTAACTGCATATATCATTTGACCATCCTCTTCTAAAAATATAACTCCTGTTCGCTTTAAAGCAGCCTTATATACCTGATAATTACCGGCCATGGTACCACTATGAGATATAGCTGCCTTGGCCCCTGTCTCGCTGCTGCCGGTTTTAAAAATAATGATTGGTTTTTCTTTGACTACTTTACTTGCCAGGGAAATAAATTCCTTTCCCTCTCTTAAACCTTCCATATGAATAGCGATGATCTTTATATCAGGATCTTCCCCTAAATAGGACAGGGCCTCATAAAAACCGATATCACAGGCATTACCTACGTCAACGCCTTTCCCTATTGTCCCACTAAACTCCAGTGCCCCTACAAAAAAGATACCTGACTGACATATTAAACCAACCGGCGCCCTCTCCTTAACTAAAGGCATAAAAGATGTGGTGAAATTATTGAAGTTATTAAGAACTCCAAGGGTATTTGGACCAAGAATCCTGATCCCATCTCTTTTTGCAATCTCTGTCATCTCCTGCTGTATCTCTTTCCCTCGACTATCTGCATCGGCAAAACCTTGATTGACTACAATTGCCGCCTTGACATTTGCTGCAACACAATCTTTAAGAATATCCACTGTATGTTCCCGGGGAGTGCTTATAATTGCCAGATCTATCTTTTCTTTCACTGCTCTTACATTAGGGAATGCCTTTTTCCCAAGAATCGCTTTGGCCATAGGATTAATAGGGAAGATTTTACCGGAAAAGCCGAATTTGATCATATTTTCCATGATATTAAAAGATCCTGGACCGCTCTTTCGACTGATCCCGATAAGGGCTACACTTTCAGGTTCCATAAAGTTTTTCATTGAAAACCTCCCTTATTAAGCAAGCGTTTGGCTATCAGCAAAAACAATGTGAACGAAGATTGGAATCAAATTTATTCCTATAATGTCTCAACGAAAAGGCTAAGGCATTTAATGCATCGTCTGGTTCTGCAAAGATTGGAAAGTCAGCCGCCTTTTTCATCATGAACCATTCATCAGAATCCGATATTATGGACAGGGAGACAGGCTTTTGATATTGGTAAGATAGGTTATTTGAAGACCTAATAAGATTCTTAGTAGCTATCACATCCTTTCCGGGAAGATAGGAATGCGAAAAAAGAACACCGTCAACCCCCTTCTCCTTTAATGCCCTCTCCAGAACATCTATGTAGAACTCAAGATCAAAAACGTCCCCCAGATCAAGGGGATTAGTCATTCTTATAACCCCTGCTCTAGCTCCTTTTCTAACATGGTTGAGAAAATCCTCGGAAAACGGGATCATTTTTAATCCATATCTATGGGCCGCATCCGCTGCCATAACAGCCCGGCCACCGGATCGGGATAAAATCGCCAGATTTGGTCCTTTCATTAATGGAAGATTAAACACCTTAAAAGAGTTTACCATTTCACCCAGGGTACTAACTCTATGTATACCAGCCTGACTTAAGGCCGAATAAACAATCTCATCGTCGCTGGCTAATGCAGAGGTATGAAACCTGGCAATCTGATTGCTTGCCTTATTGGTATTTGACTTCAAAACAATAATCGGTTTTTGAGTTGACACCGCCAGATCCATCAAATGTCGTCCATTAGAGATACTCTCCAGGTAAAGGCCAATTGTCTTTGTCTTTTGGTCAGATATCAGGAATTGGAGATAATCGTTTTCGTCTAAATTTAGCTTATTCCCCATGCTGATTAATTTATTAAACCCTATGTTTTCACAGGAAAAGAGTCTTATGATATCATTAACTATTCCTCCACTCTGCGAGACAAGGGATACATTACCTTCTTTAATAATTTTGTGATCTAACGGGGCAAAGGGGAGGACAAGTCCATTTTCCAGATTTATAATACCTATGCAATTTGGCCCTACAAAGTGAATCTGCCATTTTCTGGCAATGGAAATAATCTCTCTTTCAAGCTCTCTCTTTTCATCAGAAAATTCACTAAACCCACCTGACTCTATAACTGCATAGTGGATGCCCTTGCGGCCACATAGATCAAGCGCCTCGGGTATAAAAAGGGCCGGTATCAGAAAAACAACCAGATCGGCAAAAGTATCTATCTCCTCAATCCGGGTATATATCTTTCGGCTATTTAAATTACCCCCTTCTTTACCTACAAGGCATATCGGACCCTTAAAATGAAAACGATCAAGGTTTTCAACAATATTCCTGCCCAGGTTGTCTGGTGTATTGGAGACACCAACCACCATAATGCTTTTAGGATAAAATAATTTTTGAATTTTTTTTGACTCCATATCTTTTCCTGCTTTGGATCTGAGACTACTTCCTGTAACCCATCCCTGATGATATCTTTTCGGCCACTTCCTTAACCATTCTTCCCAGATGTTCCCTATCTTCGTATGTGAAGCTAAAAATAGGGGATGCAATCCCAATACATCCTGCAAGGCTCCCCTGATAATCATAAATTGGCGCCACAACCCTCCTCACGCCTTCTCTTAATTCCTGATCCTCAAAGGCATAACCATTCTTTATTATAATAGACAACTCCCCTTCAAGTTGATCCATATCTGTTATGGTATGTTTGGTGACCTCTGGTAGACCAATTCTTTGTAAGACATTCCTTCTCTTTTCTTTCTCCATATGGGCAAGATATACCTTGCCTGATGCAAGTGTATGAAAATACGGATAGGCAGATCCAATCCTCGAAAAAAGCCGGACCCCTTCATTTCCCTCTATTTGATCAATCAAAATAAGCTGATCCCTGTCAAGTGTGGAGAGTTCAATAGTTTTCCCAGTCTTCAATGCCAGCTCCTGCATAAACGGCCAGGCCACAGACCTGAGCTCAAGCTTACTTTCAAGCCTGTTACCAAGATATAGGAGCTTCATTCCCAGGCTGTAAAACCCTCTCTCTCCTGTCTTAGTGATTATTCCTCTATCTATTAGTACTTTCAGTATTCTTGCCAGTGATGGCCTTGGTATATTTAAGGAATTTAGGATTTCTGAAAAGGAAAGATCCCTGTCATTTGATGCAAGAAGGTCTATAACATCAAGTGCCCTTTCAAGGGCAGGAACATGGTATTTCTTTGTGGCCATAATTTAGTATCATATATGATAATTATTACTTATTATATGAGACTAATTTAATAGGAAAAAAAGGTCAAGAGAAAATTTGCATTCATTAGAAACCTTTGAAAAATTACGTTTCGGGTCATTGCGAGGAGCGGAGCGACGTGGCAATCTCGTCGACTTTTCAAGATATTGGAGATTGCTTCACTTCGTTCGCAATGACAATATGGGTATTTTTAAAAGGACTCAATTGACATTACATTCATTTATAATATAATTTCAAATAATACTAAATCTGAAATGTAATAGGCCTATTGGACATGAATGACACAGACCATCGCCCCTGGGGCTTTTATACTGTACTTTCTGATGAACCTGATCATAAGGTAAAAAGAATTGTTGTATATCCTGGCAAAAGGTTGAGTCTACAAAGGCACAGGCGTAGGTCTGAACACTGGCATGTGGTCAATGGAGAGGCCCTTGTTACTCTCAACGAAAAAGAGATCCCCCTCAAAAAGGGCGAGTCAGTTGATATTCCTGTTGGCGCAGCCCACAGGATTAAAAACACAGGATTAGAAGATCTTGTCTTTATTGAAATACAACAAGGAGATTACTTTGGAGAAGATGATATTGAGCGGCTTGAGGATGATTTTGGGAGAGTAGGCGTAAAAGACACTTAAGGATAAGCAAAAAGATCTATAAACTCAAATTTGGATACATCAAATAACCCCTTATCACTCAGTTTAATCTCCGGAATAACCAGCAAGGCCATAAATGAAAGGGTCATAAAAGGTGCCTTTAATCTTGATCCCAACTCTTTGGCAAATCTGTCCAGCCCTATATATTTTCTGGATACCTCAATATAGTTCAAATCACTAATAATCCCAGCTATCGGTAAGGGCAGAACCTTTTCTGTATCCCCACAAACTGCGCTAATCCCTCCTTTGTTTTTTATGATAATATTCACTGCCCTGCAAATATCTACATCATCCACACCAACCGAGACAATGTTGTGAGAATCATGGGCAACACTTGACCCTATGGCCCCTCTCTTGAGACCAAAACCCTTTATAAAACCTATTGATGGAGGTGAGTCCTCATATCTGTTAATCACAGCTATCTTAAGTATGTCTCTCTCAGGATCTGAAACAATATAGTTATCCTCCACTTTTGGTTTTTCTAACACCCGGTTAGTGATTAGCTGGCTATCAACTGCCTCGATTATATTTATCTTTCCATTTTTATTTTTTAAGGCAAAATCATCAACTTGCTTCTCTTTGGTGTTAAAATTATTAACTATCCTTTTGCTTGATCCTTTTATTAATGTCTTTCCATTCTCAGCAACAAGCCTGCCATTGATAAAGGTCTTTAAGATGGTAAGGTTGGAGAAATCATCAATGACTAAAAAATCAGCCGAATCACCTACCTGCAACAGGCCCACATCTAATTTGTAATGTCTGACGGGATTAAGAGACGCCATTTTCAAAACATTCATCTTATCAATACCAAAATTAATGGCCTTTTTTACCATCAGATTAATATGGCCTGCTTTTAACTCGTCTGGATGTTTGTCATCACTGCAAAACATACAACTGTTGGCATGATCTTTCGTTATTGGGATTAACTCATCAAAATTTTTAGCAGCAGAACCCTCCCTTATCTGAACTTGCATGCCTAATCGGATCTTCTCAAGGGCCTCAGGTCTGGAAAAACACTCATGATCCGTTGAGATTCCAGAACTAATATATCTTTCTAATTCCTCTCCCATCAGACCAGGGGCATGCCCGTCAATCACCTTTTTATAAGATTTTGCCAGGTTTATTTTAGAAATAATATCTGGATCGTTATGTAAGACCCCTGGAAAATTCATCACCTCGCTTAGGCACCGAACCCTATCCATCTTTAGAAGGACTTCAATTTGATCTGCATCTATCCTTGCCCCGCCAGTCTCAAAAGGGGTAGCCGGCACACAGGAGGGAGCCCCCCAATAAAATTTAAATGGCACAGAAGCAGCGTCTTCTATCATATACGTAGCCCCATCTACCCCCATTACATTTGCAATTTCATGTGGGTCGCAAATAGCACCAATTGTTCCGTGGATTACAGCCACCCTTGCAAACTCTGTTGGGGTGAGCATGCTACTCTCGATATGAATATGAGAATCAATAAATCCGGGTATGATATAGGTTGGATAAATCTTCTGCTCTGTTATAATCCATGATATCCTTCCGTGTGACATTTCTATTGTTCCTGGAAAGATATTCCTTCTTACCATATCCACAATGTTACCAGAAATCCTTTTGATAGAATCTATCATCTCTCACACTATAGAAAGGTCTTATTTTAAATAGCCCTTCTTGACAAGAAAGGCGAACAGACATACCTTTTAACATTAAAAGGTCAAATTTAGCACCAGTAAAATATTAAAAAACGTATATCTTTTGGAAAGGTTTTTTGTAAAGAAAATTTTATGATTGGAATATGAAGATGCCCCGGATCTACACAGGATTGTAGAAAGATTGTCGCAGCAAGCAGAAATTCCCAAACCAAGAATTTATCCCGCCTGCCGTCCGGCGGGCAGGCCTGCCAGAGTTACGGCGGGCAAGCGTGAACCCGGAACTTTGAACCTGTGTAGTTACATTATATCAGCAGATACTTTTTCCTAACCTCTTCATTCTCTTTTAAATCATCAATACTTCCGTGATATCTAATGACGCCATTATCAATAATGTAACCGCGATTGCTAAGCTTCAAAGCAAATCTCAGGTTCTGTTCAGCTAACAAAACTGTTAGACCTTTATCCCTTAACCGGTTGATCTGTTCCTCCAGAATCTTTACCATCATTGGTGCCAGACCTTCGGCCGGCTCATCAAGTAGTAGAAACTCTGGATTTGTCATCAGAGCCCGAGCAATGGTCAACATTTGTTGTTCGCCCCCACTTAAGAATCCTGCCCTGCGGGAGTCTATATCTTTTAATGGTTGGAACAGATCGTAAATAGCCTCTTTATTCCATCCTTCTCCCTCTTTAGCCTTCCTCTCTGATATCTCCAGGTTTTCTCCCACATTCAAATCTGCAAAAACTCTCCGATCATCAGGTACGTAGCCAATCCCCTGCCGGACGAGAAGATAGGGCTTTTTTCCGGTGACAATCTCTCCCTTAAACCTTATGGTACCCTTACGAGGAGGGGTCAACCCCATAATACTTCTCATGGTGGTGCTTTTCCCTGCCCCGTTTCTGCCCAAAAGGCAAACAATTTCGCCCTCAGACACATTCAGAGAAACACCAAATAATATATGGCTCAGGCCATAATATGTATGAATACCTTTAACTTCCAGCATTAAGCCGAACCTCCCAGGTATGCCTCTTGGACATCCCTGTTATCCCTCACCTGATCCGGTGTTGCCTGGATAATGGATCTTCCTTGTTGCATCACCATGATCCTGTGCGCAATGGAAAACACCAGCTCCATATCATGTTCACAAAACAAAATGGTCAAACCCAGATCAGTGGCCAGACGTTTGATCATATCTATTGTGACTGATGTCTCTTCAGGAGACATCCCGGCCGTAGGCTCATCCAAGATTAACAGCTCAGGCCGATTACCCAAAGCAATAGCCATCTCCAAAACCTTTTGATCTCCATGGGACAACGAACCGCTAATTTTATTTGCCTTATCGGTAAGGCCTACATTATCTAAGATTTCCTTAGTTTCCTGGATAACCTGACCTTTAGCCGGTGAAAAAAGGTTAAAAGTTTTTTTCTGATGAGAAAGTATAGCAACCTGTACATTCTCAAAGACCGTTAATCGACTAAATATGTTAACGATTTGAAAAGATCGGCTGATTCCTTTTTTGCAAATTTCATATGGGGGTACACCGGCTATATCTTCATCTTTAAAGATGATTCTCCCTGTATCTGGCTTTAGTTGACCAGTTATCAGGTTAAACAGGGTGGTTTTGCCGGCACCATTAGGCCCTATAACAGCAATAATTTCTCCCCTCTCAACTCCAAGATCGGTCTCATTTACAGCCAAAAAACCATCAAACGATTTTTTAATGGCCTCTACATGCAACATTTATTTTTCCTCCGACAGAACAGCTTTGTCATGAGGCTGAAATCTTTCAACAAAATAGCCAAGGACACCTTCAGGTAAAAAGA